>NZ_JBJGYJ010000022.1:0-82713 GCF_054049935.1 Geodermatophilus sp. SYSU D00742 | reverse complement strand
CCCCGCGGGCCGGGAGACCCCCCCGTTTTTGGGAGGCCCCGCCCCCCCGCGGGCCCCGACGCCGCCCCCGGCCCCCCCCCCCCCCCCCCCCCCCCCCGATCGGTGCGGATCAGGCGAGACCGAGCTCGCCGTGGAACTGAGCGGCCTCGAGGCGCTCCCGCACGGTGGTGAGGAAGCGGGCGGCGTCGGCGCCGTCGACGATGCGGTGGTCGTAGGTCAGCGCCAGGTAGACCATCGACCGGACCGCGATGACCTCGCCGAGGTCCTCGTCCTGGACGACCACCGGACGCTTGACCACCGAGCCGGTGCCGAGGATCGCGACCTGCGGCTGGTTGATGATCGGCGTGTCGAACAGCGCCCCGCGGCTGCCGGTGTTGGTCAGCGTGAACGTGCCGCCACCGAGCTCGTCGGGGGTGACCTTGTTCGTGCGGGTGCGCTCGGCCAGGTCGGCGATCTTGCGCGCCAGCCCGCCGAGGCTGAGGTCACCGGCGTCCCTGATGACCGGCACCAGCAGCCCGCGCTCGGTGTCGACCGCGACGCCGAGGTTCTCGGAGTCGTGGTACGTGACCGTGCCGGCCTCGAGGTCGATCGAGGAGTTCACCGCCGGGTGGGCCTTGAGCGCCTCGACCGCCGCCTTGGCGAAGAAGGGCAGGAAGGAGAGCTTGACGCCCTCGCGGGCCTCGAAGTCCTTCTTCGCCTGGGCGCGCAGTCGGGCGATCGCCGTCACGTCGGCCTCGACGACCGTCGTCAGCTGGGCGCTGACCGCCAGCGACTCCACCATCCGGCGGGCGATGACCGTGCGCAGGCGGGAGAGCTTCTCGGTCCGGCCGCGCAGCGAGGTGTCGGGCATGGCCGCCGGCGAGGGCTTCGGCGCGGTGCGCCCGGCCCCCGCCGAGGCAGCAGCCGGAGCCGCGGCCGGTGCCGGCGCGGAGGCCGCCTCGGCCGCCGCCAGCACGTCCTGCTTGCGGATCCGCCCACCGACGCCGGTGCCCTTGACGGTGGACAGGTCGACGCCGCGCTCGGCGGCGAGGCGGCGCACCAGCGGGGTGACGTAGGTGCCGCCGCCGTCCCCGCCGCCGTCACCGCCACCGGCCTGCGACGCGGGCGCCGACGGGCCCACCGCCTGGGCCGGCGACGGCGCGGAGGTCGGCGACTGCGTGGGCAGGGCGCCGCTGGAGCCGTAGTCCCCACCGGGCTGGGCGGTCGCCGTCGCCGGCTGGGCCGGCTCCGGCGTCGGCTGCTGGGCCGGGGCCTGCTGCTGGGCCGGGGCCTGCTGCTGGGCCGGCGCCTCCTGCTGGGCCGGCGCCTCCTGCTGGGCCGGCGCCTGCTCCTGGGCCGGCTGGGGAGCCGGAGCCGCCGGGGCCCCGCCACCGGCCGCGCCGGTGCCGATGACGGCGAGCTCCGCGCCGACGTCGACGGTCTCGTCCTCGTTGACCGAGATCGACAGCAGGGTGCCGGAGACCGGTGCCGGGATCTCGGTGTCGACCTTGTCCGTGGAGACCTCGAGCAGCGGCTCGTCCGCGGTGACCTCGTCGCCGACGGACTTCAGCCACCGCGTGACGGTGCCCTCGGTGACGCTCTCGCCGAGCGCCGGCATGGTCACCGGCGTGCCCTCGCCGCCACCGGAGCCCCCACCCGACGGCGCCGGGGCGGCCGGTGCCGGCTCCTGCGCCTGCTGGTCGGCGACGTCGACGTCCTGGACCTGCTCGGTCGGCGTCTGCGGCATGTCCGTGGTGTCCTCGGCGGACGCCGGCTCGGAGGCCGGTGCGCCGCCGTCGCCGTCCCCGCCGATGACGGCGAGCTCGGCGCCGACCTCCACGGTCTCGTCCTCGGCGACGAGGATCTTGGTCAGCACCCCGGCTGCGGGCGAGGGGATCTCCGTGTCGACCTTGTCGGTCGACACCTCGAGGAGAGGCTCGTCGGCCTCGACCTGCTCACCCTCCTGCTTCAGCCAGCGGGTGACCGTGCCCTCGGTGACGCTCTCGCCCAGGGCGGGCATGGTGACGGAGGTCGGCATCGGGGCGGGGCTCCTTCTCGGCGCTTCGGGTGGGTGGGGTGGTACGTGGATCAGCCGTGCACGTGCAGGGGCTTGCCGGCCAGCGCCAGGTGCGCCTCGCCGAGGGCCTCGCTCTGGGTCGGGTGCGGGTGGATGAGGCTGGCGACGTCGTCGGCCTCGGCCTCCCAGTTGTAGATGAGCTGCGCCTCGGCGATGAGCTCACCGACGCGGCTGCCCACCATGTGCACGCCGACGACGGGGCCGTCGACGGCCTGGACGAGCTTGACCGCGCCGGCCGTCTTGAGGATCTGGCTGCGGCCGTTGCCGCCGAGGTCGTAGGTGAGGGTCTTGACCTCACCGAAACGCTCCTTGGCCTGGGCCTCGGTGAGGCCCACGGAGGCGACCTCGGGGTCGGAGTAGGTGATGCGCGGGACGCCGGCGTAGTCGATCGGGGCGGGGTTGAGCCCGGCCAGCCGCTCGGCGACGAGGATGCCCTCGGCGAAACCGACGTGGGCCAGCTGCAGGGTGGGGATGAGGTCGCCCACCGCGGAGATGGTGGGGACGTTGGTCCGGCAGTACTCGTCGACCAGCACGTAGCCGCGGTCCATCGCGACCCCGGCCTCCTCGTAGCCCAGGCCCTGGCTCACCGGGCCGCGGCCGACGGCGACGAGCACGAGCTCGGCCTCGAACTCCTTGCCGTTCTGCAGGCTGACCTTGACGCCGTTCTCGGTGGTCTGCACGCCGGAGACCAGGCTGCCCAGGGAGAAGTCGATCTTGCGGCGGCGGAAGGCCCGCTCCAGCAGCTTGGAGGAGGCCTCGTCCTCCAGCGGGACCAGGTGCGGCAGGCCCTCGACGATGGTGACGTCGACGCCGAAGGACTTCCAGGCGCTGGCGAACTCGCAGCCGATGACCCCCCCGCCCAGGATGATCGCCGAGGTGGGTACGCGGTCGAGGTTGAGCGCGTGGTCGCTGGTGATGACCTTGGTGCCGTCGATCTCGATGCCGGGCAGGCTGCGGGCGTACGAGCCGGTGGCGAGCAGGACGTGCTTGCCCTCGTAGCGCTGGCCGCCGACCTCGACGGCGGTGGGGGAGACCAGCCGGCCCTCACCCTCGACGTAGGTGATCTTGCGGCTCTTGATCAGGCCCTGCAGGCCCTTGTGGAGCCGGGAGATCACGCCGTCCTTGTAGCCGTTGACGCCGTCCATGTCGATGCCGGCCAGCGAGGTCTTGACCCCGAACTGCTCACCCTCGCGGGCGGCATCGGCGATCTCGCCGGCGTGCAGCAGGGCCTTGGTGGGGATGCAACCCCGGTGCAGGCAGGTGCCGCCGACCTTGTCCCGCTCGACCAGGACGACGGACATGCCGAGCTCGGCGCCGCGCAGCGCGGCGGCGTAGCCACCCGAGCCACCACCGAGGATGACCAGGTCGGCGGGGGAGGTGGGTGCGCTCACGAGTTCTCCTCGAATGCAGTGGCCCGTCCCGTTCACGCGGGCGGGGGAACGTCCGCGCCCATCCTGCCACTCCGGGAACGCGACGGCCGACAGTGCCGTTCTGGAGCGCGGACGTCGCGGCGCGGCCGTGGCCGGTTCGGACGGGAGCGAGACATGGGGTTCTGGACGCGTCTCCGGCGGGGAGCCCCCGCGGCCGACCGGCGCGGCACCCTCGACCGCGGGGCCGGCAAGGCCGACCTCGCCCACCTGGAGCAGTTCGTCGCGACCCGCCGGGGCGTCGAGGGCTTCGTCGAGCCGCGGACAGCGGTCACCGAGTCCACGATCGTCCTCGTGGCCGCCGACGGCGAGTGGACCCGGCGCCGCATCCACGGACCGGACACCGCGCGGCGGTTGTCCCGCGAGCTGGGGGTGCCCGTCTACGACGCGCAGGTCACCGGGTACCCGCAGCGGATGCGGGACTGGACGGCCCGACGGCGCGCGGACGGGACGGGCTGAGGCGGTCGCGCCCGGCGGGAGGAGCCGGGCACGACCGCCACGTCACTCCGCGATGAGGTCCTCGATGGTGGCCAGCAGCGTCCGCACCGGGACGCCGGTGCCGCCCTTGGGCGTGTAGCCCCACGCGGCCCCCGTGTTGTAGCTCGGCCCGGCGATGTCGATGTGCGCCCACGGCAGGCCGCTCGGCACGAACTCGGCCAGGAAGTGCGCACCGACGAGCATGCCGCCCATCCGGTCGGCGTTGGCGTTGACGAAGTCGGCGACCGGTGAGTCCAGCCCCTTGCGCAGCTCCGCGGGCATCGGCATCGGCCACATCGACTCCCCGCTGCGCCGGCTGGCGGCCACGACGGCGTCCCGCAGGTCGTCGCTGCCCATGACGCCGGCGGTGCGCGAGCCCAGCGCGACCAGCTGGGCGCCGGTGAGGGTGGCGGTCTCCAGCAGGTAGTCGGGGGAGTCCTCCGCGGCACGGGAGATCGCGTCGGCCAGGACGACGCGGCCCTCGGCGTCGGTGTTGGTGATCTCGGCCTTCTTGCCGTTGCGGAAGGTCACCACGTCGGCGGGCCGGTAGGCGGTGCCGCTGGGCAGGTTCTCGGCGATCGGGACGGTGGCGGTCACCTCGACCGGGAGCCCGAGCTCGGCGACCAGGCACACGGTGGCGATCACGGCGGCCGCGCCGGCCATGTCGCTCTTCATGTCCTCCATCTTCAACGCGGGCTTGATGGACAGGCCGCCGCTGTCGAAGGTGATGCCCTTGCCGACCAGCGCGATCCTCTTGCGGGCCTTCTTGCCGCTGTAGGTCAGGCGCAGCAGGCGCGGCTTGCGCACCGAGCCGCCGCCGACGGCGAGGATGCCGCCGTAGCCGCCTGCCGCCAGCGCGTCCTCGTCGAGGACCTCGACGGAGAGTCCGGCGGCCTTGCCCGCGGCGGCGCCGCGGTCGGCGAGCTCGGCCGGGTAGAGGTCGTTGGGCGGGGTGTTCACCAGGTCGCGGACCAGGGTCACCGCGTCGGCCACGGCACGGGCGCGGGCCAGCGCGGCGCGGGCGTCGCCGGCATCGGGGACCACGACGGTGAACTCCCGCGGCGGGGTGGGCCGGTCGGCGGCCAGGCCGGACTTGTAGGCGGTGAACTCGTAGGCGCCCAGCAGGCTGCCCTCGCCGACCGCGTGCAGGCGCGCGGCATCGGGGGTGCCGCCCACGGCGGCCAGCAGGGTCACGACCGAGCCGCGCCCGCCCAGCGCCCGGCTGGCGGCCCCGGCCGCGCAGCGGACCGCCTCGGCGCCGTATCCGCCGGCCGACTCCGGAGCGCCCAGCCCGACGGCCGCGACCACCGCGAAGGGGCCCTGCCCGAGGCTGGCCACCCGGGTGACCTCCTCCTCGCCGCCGCGCGCGCCGAGGTCGGCCAGCGCGGGCAGCAGGCGGCCACCCAGCAGGCGGTCCACGGCCTCCGCGCCGGGCGTGGGCAGGAGGCCGTCGGGGCCCTTGCCGATGCCGACGACGACGGCGTCGGCGGTGAGCTTCTCGAGCGGGCGGTCGGTGGCGGTGATCGTCGGCGGCACCGCTCGATCCTAGAAGGACCCCCTCGCCCCCCACGCCTCGCAGGCTCGGCGCGGGCCCCTGCGAGGAGGCCGCCCGCCATGCCCCCGCCGTCCGCCCGCTCCCGGTGGACCCGCAGGCAGGCCGCCCGGGGCCCGCGACGAGGGCTAGCGTGCCGTCCGTGACCCCGCGGACCTCGCCCCTGCACGAGCGGCACGTCGCGGCCGGCGCGAAGCTGGCCGACTTCGGCGGCTGGACGATGCCGATCGAGTACGCCGGCGGTGGCGTGCTCGCCGAGCACACCGCCGTCCGTACGGGGGTCGGTCTCTTCGACGTCTCCCACCTGGGGACGGTCACCGTGCGCGGGTCGGGTGCCGCGGCGTTCGTCGACTCGTGCCTGACCAACGACCTGTCCCGCATCGGGCCGGGGCAGGCGCAGTACACGATGTGCTGCCTGCCCGACGGCGACCCGCGGGCCGGCGGCGTGGTCGACGACCTCATCGTCTACCTGCACGGCGCCGACGACGTGCTGCTGGTCCCCAACGCCGCCAACGCCGCCGAGGTGGTCGCCCGGCTGACCGACGCGGCGCCGTCCGGGGTGGTCGTCACCGACCGGCACGCCGACGTCGCCGTCCTCGCCGTGCAGGGGCCGCGGTCGGCGCAGGTGCTGTCCTTCCTCGGCCTGCCCGGCGAACTGCCCTACATGTCCTTCGTGACCGGCACCGGGGGCGGGCACACCGAGGTGACCGTATGCCGCACCGGGTACACCGGCGAGCACGGCTACGAACTGCTCGCACCGGCCGAGGAGGCCGGTGAGCTGTGGGACGTGCTGGTCGACATGGGCCGCGACGAGGGGCTGCGGCTGTGCGGCCTCGGCGCCCGCGACACCCTGCGCACCGAGATGGGGTACCCCCTGCACGGGCACGAGCTGTCCCCGGACATCACCCCCACCCAGGCCCGCGCCGGTTGGGCGGTCGGCTGGCGGAAGCCGGCGTTCTGGGGCCGGGAGGCGCTGCTGGCGGAGAAGGAGCGGGGCCCGGCCCGGCAGCTGTGGGGCCTGCGTGCCACCGGCCGGGGCATCCCGCGGCCGGGGATGGCGGTGCTCGACGCCGAGGGGGCCCGCGTCGGGGAGGTCACCAGCGGCACGTTCTCGCCGTCCCTGCGCACGGGGATCGCCCTCGCGCTGCTCGACACCGCGGCGGGGCCGGCGGAGGGCGCCGAGCTCGCCGTCGACGTGCGTGGGCGGCCGCAGACCGTGCAGGTCGTGCGGCCGCCGTTCGTGCCCTCGCACGTGCGCTGAGCGCCGCAGCGCTACCGGTTCTTGCGGGTGGGGTCCTTGTCCTCCTTGGTGGGCTCCGGCTTGTCGGGCAGCGTGTCGGCCACCACGGCGTCGCGCTCACCCATCGGCCGCGGCTCCCCGGAGGTGGTGTCCCGTGCCGTCTGGTGCTCGGCCTCGGCGTTGATCTCGGCGCCGAGCAGCACCAGGTAGCAGGTCAGGTACAGCCACAGCATCAGCACGATGACGCCGGCGATCGCCCCGTAGGTCTCGTTGTAGGACCCGAAGTTGTCGACGTAGAAGCTGAAGCCGATGCTGACCAGCGCCCACACGACGGTGACGACGATCGAGCCGAGGCTGACCCAGCGCAGCTGCGGGGCGTCTCGGTCCGGCGCCACCCGGTAGACGACGGCCAGGCCGCCGGCGAAGACGCCGAGCAGGAGCACCCAGCGCACGACCTGGGCCAGCACCGTGCCGACCACACCGAGGGGGAGGTCCTCCAGGACCGCCGGGACGACGGCGACCAGGGTGATCGTGACCAGCACGAAGACGATCGCACCGAGGGTCAGGGCCAACGACGTCGCGCGCAGCTTGACGAACCCGCGGGTCTCCACCTCGTCGTAGGCGAGGTTCACCGCGGTGATCAGGTTGCCCACGCCCCCGGAGGCGCTCCACAGCGCGGCGAGGATGGAGACGATCAGGCCGACGGTCAGCGCCCCGCCGCTGTTGCTGGTGATCGAGGTCAGCTGCTCGGTGAGGATCTGCTGCGCGCTCTCGGGCAACTGTGCCGAGATCGACTCGATCTGCTCGGTGACCTGCTCCGGGGAGGCGACCAGCCCGTAGATCGAGATGGTCGCGATCAGCGCCGGGAAGATGGCGAGGAAGCCGAAGAAGGCGACGCCGCCGGCGATGATCGGCATGTTGTCGGCCTTGTTCTCCGCCCAGGCCCGCTTGACGACCTGCTTCCAGCCGCGCAGGGGGATCTGCGTGGGGGACTCCGCGGTGACGCCCGGGAGCTGCTGCTCGCTGGGCGACCCGGGTGGCGGGCCGCCGGCGTCGGGGTGCGGACGGCGCTCGGCGGCGGCCTTCGCGGCCGCGCGGCGCGCCGCCTTCTCCTCGACCCGTTCCCGGATCCGGTCGACGGCGCTGTCGTGGTGTCGGGTGCCGGACACGTCAGTCGCCCGGCCAGCTGCCGGTCAGCTTGGTGAAGCCGCGGGCGCCGAGCCGGTCGATGGTGGCCTTCGTGGCGGCGAAGATGGCGCCCTGCAGAGCGGCGGAGATGACCACCTGGGACATCGGGTACTCGCTCTGCAGCGCGTCCGGGGCGTCGTCCCGCCTGGCCACCCACTTCCACACCTGTTTGAAGATCGCGCCGGACACGGTGCCGGCGAGGACGCCGCCGATCAGGCCGATCGGCCGGTAGGCGAGCTTGGCTCCCTTGCTGCTCACTTCGTCCTCCTCGCGGCCCGCCGGGCCTTCTGCGCGGACTTCCGTGCCGATGTGCGGGCGGTTCTCCCGGTGGCCGCCCGGCGGGCGGTCAGCGCCCTGGCGGCCTGCTTCGCCTCCCGCCTCGCAGCCCGCCTCGCCACCCGGCGGTCCCTGGTCCGGCGGCGCCAGACCAGCAGGCCGAGGAGCGCGGCGAGACCCGCGCCGGCGCCCACGACGGCGGGCGGGCTCTCGCGGTAGGTCTCGACGGCGGTGTCCCGGGCCCGGAACGCGCTCTCCTTGGCGCGGGCCGGGACGTCGAGCCGGTGCGACAGTTCGTCGACGGTGCGGCTGAGCTGCTCGCGGGTGGCCTCGATCTCTGCCTTGATCGCGTCGGGGTCCTTCGGCGCGCCGTCCCCGGCCGGGCCTGCGCTGCGCGGGGTGCTCACCGGCGTGCACTCTCCCTCACGGTCGCGATGTCGGTCCGGGTGCTGGCGATCGCCTCGGTGGGCACCGGCGGCGTGCCCTTCTGCACGTCCTTCTTGCCGACCAGGGCCAGCACCCCGGCGACCACGAAGAGCACGACGGTGACCACGAGGGCGGCCGCCCAGGTCGGCAGCGCGAGGTCCAGCAGCAGGATCGCGGTGGTGACGAGCGCAGCCAGGCCGAAGAACGCGACCAGCCCGGCGCCGCCGAACAGGCCGGCACCGACACCCAGCCGCTTGGCCTTCTGCGTCATCTCGGCCTGGGCCAGCCGGGCCTCGTCGCGGACCAGCTTCGAGATCTGCTCGGTCAGCTGGCCGATCAGCTGCCCGGTGGAGGCGTCCTCCGGTGCGGGGGGCGGTGCGGGGGCTCGGCTCGCGCCCGCGGTGGGGTGGGTCATCGGTCCTCCGGTCCGGGAAGGGACGGTCGATGACCTGACATGCCCGCGATGATCGATCGGGTAACCAGGGGCAGGTCACACTCCGGGCACGGCCGCGCCGGCCACTAGCCTCGCCGCCATGAGCTGGTACTGGCGGCTGGAGGACCCCTCGGGGGCGGAGGTGGACCCGGCGTCGGTCGGCGTCGAGGTCCCGGAGACGGACAACCAGGGCGACGCCGAGTCGTGGCTGGGCGAGCACTGGCGGGTGCTGCTCGAACGCGGGGTGGCCACGGTGACACTCTTCGACGGCGACGACGAGGTCTACGGCCCGATGGGGCTCGCCGCCACCTGAGCCCGCCCGCGAGGGGCGGCCGGGCGGGCCCAGGGAGCGGCGGTCGGGGTCCTCCTCAGCCGCGGGAGGTCTTGCCCGGGTCGCGCTCCACGACGTCGCCGAGGACCTCGTCGATCCGCTTCAGGACGTCGCCGTCGAGGGTCACGCCGGCGGCCTGCACGTTGTCCTGCACCTGCTCGGGTCGGCTGGCGCCGATGATCGCCGCGGCGACGTTGCGGTTCTGGAGCACCCACGCCACGGCGAGCTGCGCCATCGACAGGCCGAGGTCCGCGGCGATCGGCCGCAGCTCCTGGACCCGCGTGAGGACGTCGTCGCGCAGGAACCGCTGCATCGACCCCCCGACCTCGGCGTGCCCGCCCCGGCTGTCCGGCGGGGGCTGCTGCCCGGGCAGGTACTTGCCGGTCAGGACGCCCTGCGCGAGCGGCGACCACACGATCTGGGACAGCCCCTCCTTCTCGGAGGTGGGGACGACCTCGTCCTCGATGACCCGCCACAGCATCGAGTACTGCGGCTGGTTGCTTATCAGCTGGACGCCGAGGTCCCGGGCGAGGGCAGCACCGGCGGCGATCTCGTCGGCCCGCCACTCGGAGACGCCGATGTAGAGCACCTTGCCGGCCCGCACGAGGTCGGCGAAGGCGGTCATCGTCTCCTCGAGCGGGACGGTCGGGTCGTAGCGGTGCGCCTGGTAGAGGTCGACGTAGTCGGTCTGCAGCCGCCGCAGCGAGGCGTGGCAGCTCTCGGTGATGTGCTTGCGGGACAGCCCCCGGTCGTTGTGCCCCGGGCCGGTCGGCCAGTAGACCTTGGTGAAGACCTCGAGCCCCTCGCGGCGCTGACCGGCCAGGGCGCGACCCAGCACGGACTCGGCGCGGGTGCCGGCGTAGACGTCGGCGGTGTCGAAGGTCGTGATGCCGGCGTCGAGGGCGGCCCGCACGCAGGCGTGCGCGGCGTCCTCCTCGACCTGGCTGCCGTGCGTGAGCCAGTTGCCGTAGGCGATCGCGGAGATGGTGAGGCCGGAGCGGCCCAGTCGTCGGGATTCCACGGGCGCCGACGCTATAAGGACCCCGTCCGCCTCGCGCCTCGCCCGCTCGGCGCGGGCCCCTGGACGGGCCTCCGGACCGCCGCGTGGAGGGGGCCTGCAGGCCCCCCGCGTGGAGGAGGCCGTCAGACCTCCGCGCCCAGTGCCACCTCGGGCTTGGGGAACCGCCACCGGCGGACCATGGTCGAGCGGCTGATGCCGTACCAGACCAGGCCGCGCATCCTGTGGTCCTGCCCCGGGAAGCGCTCGAGCACCTTGCGCTTGATGCGCCGGCCCAGGAACACCGAGTCGGCGATGATCACCAGGAAGAACAGGAACCAGAGGAAGACGGTGTAGCTCTGCACCGCCGGGCTGGGGATGAAGTAGCCGACCAGCACGAGGGCCGCCACGACGAGGAAGAAGCTGCCGGCGTTGCGCCGCGCGTCCACCACGTCCCGCACCAGCTTGCGCACCGGGCCACGGTCGCGAGCCGGCAGGTAGCTGTCGTCGCCCGCCAGGGCCCCGGCGCGGGCGGCGCCGCGCGTGGTCGCCTGCTGCTCCCGCATCCGGCGGTAGGCCTCCTTGCGGGTGGTCGGAGGCGGCGGGGGAGGACCGGGACGGCGGCCCTGGGCCTCGCTCCGCTTGGGGGTGGGCCGGCCCTTGCCGCCCGCCTTCACCAGCTGCGCGGTCAGGTCGGCGTCGGTGGCGGGGGCGGCCTCGGCGCGGTCGCGGCGCCCGGGCAGACGGAACTTCACGGCAGCGAGTCTACGTGTGACCTGGACCGTTCCCGGCCTCTGCGCGGCCGTCGGCCGTACAGTGGAAGAGGACCCGCTCCGGCGGTGTTGGCCTGGAACAGGACGTGCCGCTCCGGGCACCCTCGAACGTGGGAGGACTACAGACATGACGGTGCAGGACACCGCAGCAACCGGCGTCGTCCTCAGCGAGCCTGCTGCCGCGAAGGTGAAGGCGCTGCTGGACCAGGAAGGCCGCGACGACCTCCGGCTGCGCATCGCCGTCCAGCCCGGCGGCTGCTCCGGCCTCCGCTACCAGCTCTTCTTCGACGAGCGGTTCCTCGACGGCGACCAGACCTTCGAGTTCGGTGGGGTCGAGGTCATCGTCGACCGCATGAGCACCCCCTACCTCGGCGGCGCGGTGATCGACTTCGTCGACACCATCGAGAAGCAGGGCTTCACGATCGACAACCCGAACGCGCAGGGTTCCTGCGCCTGCGGCGACTCGTTCCACTGAGCACACCGCGGTCCTCCGGACCGCACCGCGGCCAGGTGTCGTCGCCGCTGCGTCGAGCCGCACCGTGGCACCGGGCCGGAACCCCCCGGGCCCCGGCGTCGCGGCGCCACCGCTCGCAGCAGCGGCGCACCTGACCGACACGCACGAAGGCCCGGCCCCCGAGGGGGCCGGGCCTTCGTGCTGTGCGCGTCCCTACAGCGTGACCGGGTAGACGGTCTCGGGGATCTCGGGGCGGATCCGCTCCTCCACGAAGATGCCGTGCCAGACCATGAAGACCAGCACCTCCCACACCTGGCGGGCGATCCGCTTGCTGGGCACCTCGGCCCCGCGCAGCCGGTCGAGCAGGTCCAGCACGTGGCCGCGGTCGAGCCACTCGTCGGTCTGGCTGTCGGTGACGATGTCGCGGGCCCACTGGTGCAGCGGGCCGGCGAGGAAGTCCGCCGTCGGCACGGGGAAGCCCAGCTTGCGCCGGTGCAGGATCGACGGCGGCACGATCTGCTCCATCGCCCGCCGCAGTGCGTACTTCGTGGCGTCGCTGCCCCGGGGGACCCGCTGGTCGAGCGGGATGGTGCTGGCCAGGGCGAAGACCTCGGGGTCCAGGAAGGGCACCCGGAGCTCCAGGGAGTTGGCCATGGTCACCTTGTCGGCCTTGACCAGGATGTCCCCGCGCAGCCATGTGAAGAGGTCGACGTACTGCATGGCCGTGACGTCGTCGTAGCCGGCCTCGCGGGTCTGGCGGTAGAGGCTCTCGGTCACGGTGACGTGCGACAGGTCGGGGTCGTGGCCCCGCATCAGCTGCGCCAGTTCCGGCCCGGAGAAGTTGCGGGCGTTGCCGTAGTAGCGCTCCTCGAGCGGGATCGACGCCCGGCGCAGGAGGTCCTTGCCACGCATCCCCTCGGGCAGCCGCTCCGACAGCGCCGCCATCGCCCGCTTGCCGAACCGGGGGACCCGCTCGGCCCAGGCCAGGCTCAGCGGCTCGCGGTAGATGGTGTAGCCCCCGAACAGCTCGTCGGCCCCCTCGCCGGACAGCACGACCTTGACGTGCTTGCGGGCCTCGCGGGCCACGAAGTACAGCGGCACCAGCGCGGGGTCGGCGACCGGGTCGTCCAGGTACCAGACCACCTCGGGGATCACCTCGGCGAACTGCTCCGCGGTGATCTCCACCGGCACGTGCCGGACGCCGAGGGTCCGTGCGGACTCCGCGGCGATGTCCACCTCGGAGGTCGACTCCCGCTGGAAGCCGACCGTGAAGGTCATGAGGTCGGGGTTGTACCGGTGGGCGAGCGCGGCGATGGCGGTGGAGTCGATGCCGCTGGAGAGGAACGAGCCGACGGTGACGTCGGCGCGCATGTGCTTGGCCACCGACTCGTCGAGCGCCGCCGCGATCCGGTCGTAGAGCTCCTGCTCCCGGCCCGTCGCCACCGGCTGCGGCCGGAAGGTGGGGTGGAAGTAGCGGCTGGTGTGCAGCTCCCCGTCCACGACGGTGAAGCTGGTGCCGCTCTCGATGCGGCGGATGCCCCGGTGCAGCGTCGCCGGCTCGGGGACGTACTGCAGCGTCAGGTAGTGCTGCAGGGACGCGGGGTCGACACCGCCGGCGGCCGCGCTGCCGCCGAGCATCTCGAGCACGGCCTTCTTCTCGGAGCTGAAGACCAGGCCGCCGTCGGCCAGCCGGGCGGTGAACAGCGGCTTGATGCCGAACGGGTCACGGGCGCCGAACGCCGTCCGGGTCCGGGTGTCCCAGATGACGAAGGCGAACATCCCGCGCAGCTTGCGGACGACGTCCTGACCCCACAGGTGGTAGCCGGCGACGATCGTCTCGGTGTCGCCGTGCGTGGTCAGCTCCGCGCCGGCGGCGGCCAGCTCCTCGCGCAGCTCCAGGTAGTTGTAGATCTCCCCGTTGAACAGGATCCGGTAGCGGCCGCCGGCGTAGGGGAGGGGCTGGGGACTGCCCTCGACGTCGATGATGGACAACCGGTTGAAGCCAAGGACGACCCGGGAGTCCGCCCAGACGGCGGTGTCGTCGGGCCCGCGGTGGTGCAGGCAGTGCAGGGCCTCCTGCACGTCCGAGACGTGGGAGTCGCCGACCCGGTCGGCGTCGGTGGACAGGTATGCCAGCAGGCCGCACATGAGGCGCAGGTCTCCGGGGGGTCGGCTCGAGTCCCGGCCGTCACGGCCGGGGACGGGGTCAGACGCGCTCGCCGGCGCGGGTCTTGCGGGTGGCGATCCGCTCGGCGACGAAGGACAGGATCGGGACGGTGCCCGCGAGCAGCACGAGGACGGAGCCCCTGAGGGTCCACCGCGCGCGCAGCGCGAGGTCGCAGGCGACCAGGAAGAAGATGAAGTAGAGCCAGCCGTGCAGGGTGCCGATGACGGCGACCGGCTGGTCCATGTCGGCGGCGTACTTCAGCGGGACGGCGACCAGGATCAGCGCGATCAGCAGCACGCCCACGATCCATGCCATGACCCGGTAGCGCACCAGCGCGGCGGGCACGTTCTGCCCCACACGGCGCGCGAGAGCCCGGGGGAGGGCGCTGGTGCCTCCGGTCCGTTCAGCGGCCACGGTCGCTCCGCTGGCCCAGCGCCTTCTCGTTGAGCTCGGCCAGGTAGGCGTTGTAGGCGGCCAGCTCCGGGTCGCCGGTGGTGTCGATGCGCGGCCGCTGGTAGAGGACGATGTCGACGCCCGGCTCGTCGGCGTCGGGGTCGCGGTTCAGCTCCTCGCGGCACATGCGCACGTAGAACCACAGGCCCATGAGCCCGTACAGCGGCCACTGCAGCGCGTAGCTCCAGTTGACCGCGCCGCCTCCGGCCTCGGCCTTGGTCAGCTGCCAGTAGCCCAGGAAGAACGTGGCGACGAACAGTGCCGCCACCAGCAGGTGCATGAGCACCCACTTGGGGGTCAGCAACCGGGTGTACACGGCTCCGACTGTAACCGGCGTGCCCGCGTCGCCGGGGTCACCGGTGAGGGGGCTCACCTCGGAGGCGGGCTCCCACGGGGGCACGGGCGCGACCCGCCGCGAGTCCGTCTCCGGTGGTCGGCCGCCATGCGGGGTCGGCTAGTCTCGCCCCAGACTGTGGTCGGCACAGCAGCCGTCCGCCGAACCGGTGGACGGCGCGCCGGGAACGACCGTCCGGGAGGTCCGGGCGGAGGACGAGGAGGCAGCGAGCAGTGGCTCGAGGCAGCAGGCTCGCGCGGGTCGCCGCGCTCGGTCTCCTGGGGGTGGTCACCCTCACCGGGTGCACGCCCAACAACGAGTTCTGGCGCTGGGGGTGGCCCGACGGGATCACCGACGAGGCCTACGCGATGCGGGACCTGTGGATCTGGTCGGTCATCGCGGCGCTGATCGTCGGCATCGGCGTCTGGGGCCTGATCCTGTGGTCGGTGGTCCGGCACCGGAAGCGCTCCGACGAGCTGCCCAAGCAGACGGCGTACAACCTGCCACTGGAGATCGTCTACACGATCATCCCGTTCCTCATCATCGCCGGCCTGTTCTTCTTCACCGTGGTGACGCAGAACAAGGTCATGGAGCGCAGCGAGGACCCCGACACCACCATCGCGGTCAACGCGTTCAAGTGGAACTGGCAGTTCGTCTACCCCGAGACCACGGGCGCCGACGGCGAGCCGGTGAGCACCGTGGGCAACAGCGCGGAGATCCCGATCCTCGTGGTCCCGACCGACCAGACGGTGCGGTTCGAGGTGGCCTCGGCCGACGTCATCCACTCGTTCTGGGTGCCCGAGTTCCTCTTCAAGCTCGACGTCATCCCCGGCAACGAGAACGGCCGGGACAACGTCTTCGAGGTGACCGTCCGCGAGGAGGGTGCCTTCGTCGGTCGCTGCGCCGAGCTGTGCGGCACCTACCACGCGTACATGAACTTCGAGCTCCGGGCCGTGACCGCCGACGACTACGACGCCTACCTGGCGGCCCGCGAGTCGGGTCTGAGCACGTTCGACGCCCTGGAGAGCATCGGTCAGCCCGGTGAGGCGCAGACCACGTCGGCGTGGGACCTCGTCGACGACGCGCAGCGGGCCGATGGCTGACATGCGGCTCCACCGGGTCTCCACCACGCAGCAGGAGGGACGGCCGTGAAGGTCGAAGCGCTCATCTTCAACGTCATCGGTGTCTTCTGCATCGCGATGGCGATCGTCTACGGGGTGTGGTCCCGGGAGCCGATCGGCACGACGGCTCTGGTGCTCTCCGGTGGACTCACGTTCCTGATCGGCGGGTTCTTCTGGTTCGTCTCCCGCCGGATCGACGCGCGCCCGGAGGACCGCAAGGACGCCGACATCGCCGACGGCGCCGGCGAACTGGGCTTCTTCAGCCCGGGTAGCTACTGGCCGTTCGCGATCGCACTCTCCGCGGCGCTCATGGGTGTCGCCCTGGCGTTCTTCTACCCGTGGCTGATCATCCTCGCCGGGGCGGCCCTGCTGATCACCATCGGTGGGCTGCTGTTCGAGTACTACGTCGGGCAGAACGCGCAGAGCTGAGTCCTCCCGGCTCACCGACGAGGGCCCCTCCCCGCATCCGCGGGGAGGGGCCCTCGTCGTCGGTGGACGCCGAACGGCTGCCGGAGAACGCGCACGGTCCCGGAGTCGGGCGGTCGTGGACGGCGCACCGTCGCCCGGCTGCGGTACCGGTCGCCGTCCCTGCCCGGCACAGCACGATCAGGCCACGGAGCGACGCCTGCCGCCGGTGCGGCCCCGGCGGCGCTGTGACGACGGTGCGGTCGAGAGACACCCCTCGCGGCAGCGTCGCGCCCGCACGGCGTGTCCGGGGGCCACCGAGGCCACCCACCGCAGACGTCACCGCACCTGGGCCGGCACCGCCGGCTCGGCGGGAGCAGCGGCTCGGGGCATCGGCCCGCGGCGTCCGCCTGAGCACCGGCCGGGGCTCCGGCGTGGCTCGAGCGGCGGAGGGGGCCTGGGCCGCGCCGTGGCGGCAGCTCGACGCGGCGGTGGCCCGATCGAAGGGTGGGGGACGGGGTCCTGTGCGTCCGCGCGCCCCGGCCGGGGGCGGGGGCGTCGTCCGCCCGGGTTGCACGCCGAGCGGGGACCGGGCCCGTGGCCGGCGGTGGCTCCCCGTTCCGACGGAGGCAGGGGACCCTCGGTGCGCACCGGCGGGGGCTGACGGGCGGGGCCGCGGTACGGCAACAGGCCGGTCGACCGGTGCAGGAGGAGGTGCGGGCCCGCGCTGGTGTGGCTGCCCGCTCCACGGCCACGCAGTGGCCTGCGCACGCGCTGCGGCCCCGGCGCGTCCGGTCGGCCGGGGGTGGGCGCGAGGACGGGCGGGACAGACGAGTGGGGCCCCGGCGGAATCCACCGGGGCCCCACTCGTACTGCGGTCGATCAGTCGCGCGGCTCCTGCGGCCGGCCGCCGTCCGCCGGACGACCGGAGGAGGTCAGCTCACGGGCCGCCTCGCTGGAGGCCTGGCCGTGCGCCTCCTGCCGCTGCTCGAGCTCCACCTGCGCCGGCTCCTCGACGGGGGTGAAGAAGCCGCGGATGGCGCGACGGGCGCCGCCCACGTGGTTCATGCGCTTGGGCACCGGGGCACCGCCGTAGGCCAGCGCGCCGTGACCGTGCTCGTCCACAGGACCCAGGGGCTGGTGGACCTCGATGAACTCGCCGTTCGGGAGCCGGCGGATCACGCCGGTCTCGATGCCGTGCTCGAGCACCTCGCGGTCGTGCTGCTGCAGGCCCAGGCAGATCCGGTAGGTGAACACGTAGACGATCGGCGGGATGATGATCACGCCGATGCGGCCGAACCAGGTCATCGCGTTCAGGCTGATGTCGAACTTGTCCGCGATGACGTCGTTGCCACCGGAGATCAGCAGGATCACGTAGAAGGCGATCGCCATCGTCCCGAGCGACGTGCGCACCGGCACGTCGCGCGGACGCTGCAGCAGGTGGTGCGACGCGGTGTCGCGGGTCAGCTTGCGCTCGATCATCGGGTACAGCGCCAGGACCGTGAACATCAGCCCGGCGATGACGACGGTCGGCCAGAACAGGGCCGGGATGGTGTAGTCGCCGGGCAGGTTGATGTCCCAGGCCGGGAACAGACGCGTCGACCCGTCCAGGAACATGATGTACCAGTCCGGCTGGGAGGCGGCCGACACCTGGGCCGGGTTGTACGGGCCCCACAGCCACACCGGGTTGATCTGCACGAGCCCACCTAGGGCGGCGCAGACGCCGAACACGATGAACAGCAGACCCGTGGCCTTCCCCGCGAAGGTGGGGAAGAGGCGGTTGCCGACGACGTTGTGCTCGGTCCGGCCCGGGCCGGGGAACTGCGTGTGCTTCTGCTTGACCAGGATCAGCAGGTGCAGCGCGATGAGCGCCAGCAGGATCGCCGGGATGATCAGCACGTGGGCGATGTAGAAGCGCCCGATGATCTCGGTGCCCACGAAGTCGCCGTTGAACACCGCGAAGTGTGCCCAGGTGCCGATCACGGGGACCGACAGCAGGATCGCGCTGATGATCCGCAGGCCCGTGCCGGAGAGCAGGTCGTCGGGGAGGGTGTAACCGGTGACGCCCATGAGCAGGGCGAGGACCAGCATGACCACGCCGATGAGCCAGTTGCTCTCCCGGGGCCGGCGGAACGCCCCGGTGAAGAAGATGCGGAACAGGTGCACCACGATGGCCGCGACGAACAGCAGCGCCGCCCAGTGGTGGATCTGCCGCATGAAGAGGCCGCCGCGGACGTCGAAGGACAGCTGCAGCGCCGAGTCGTACGCGGCGGACATCGTCACACCGCGCAGCGGTGCGTAGGAGCCCTCGTACACCACCTCGGTCATCGAGGCGTCGAAGAAGAACGTCAGGTAGGTGCCCGACAGCAGCAGGATGATGAAGGCGTACAGGGCGATCTCGCCCAGGAGGAACGACCAGTGGTCCGGGAAGACCTTGTTCAGCGTGCGGCGGAGGGGGCCGGCGACGATGAGACGGTCGTCGACCTCGAAGGCCGCCTTGCCGAGTCGGGTCGTGGGGGTACCCGGCGCCGTGGCGGTGCGAGCCATCAGATGCGCTCCCGGTTCCAGTAGGTCGGGCCGACAGCCTCAATGTAGTCACTGCGGGCCACGAAGTAGCCCTCGTCGTCGACCGTGATCGGTAGCTGGGGCAGGGGCCGGGTGGCCGGGCCGAAGACCGGCTTGGCGCCCTGGGTGATGTCGAACATCGACTGGTGGCACGGGCAGAGGATGCGGCTGGTCTCCTGCTCGTACAGCGACACCGGGCACCCGGCGTGCGTGCAGATCTTGGAGAAGGCGACGTAGTCCCCGTAGGCGAAGTCCGCGTGGCCCTCCCGGGGACGCAGCACCTCCACCTGTTCCGGCCGGAGGCGGAAGAGCATCGTGGGGGCGTCGGACTCGTGGTTCCCGCCGGGGACGGCCGGGAACACCGTCTCGATCGACCCGGGCTCCTGGTCGCCGGGGCGGATGGGGGTGCCGTCGTCACGCACCAGCCGCACGCCCTCGGCCCAGCTCGTGGTGCCCAGGGGGTCGCCCCGGTTGGGGTTCTTGATCAGACCGCCCAGCGGCATGAGGAGCATGAGGCCGAGGCCGCCGCCCATGAACGCCATCGAGCGGGTGAGCAGCTTCCGGCGGGCCAGGCCGCTGTTGTGCAGGCCGCCGACCAGCGTCGCGCCGGTGGTGACCCGGTCGAAGTGCGAGCCGTCGTGCTTGTCCTGGACCGCGGTCTCGTGCGGCAGCAGCTTCTTGGTGTAGAGCACCAGCCCGACGCCGACCAGGGCGAGAGCGAGGCCCATCAGCACGCCGAGGAGGGGGGTGAACAGTGCGCTCCACCCGCCGTCGGTGATCTCCCACCGCCAGTCCGGCAGGAACCAGCCGGAGCCGACGTACACGACGACGAAGGCGAGGGCGGCCAGGCCGGCGAGGGCGAAGGTGAGACCCACCTGGCGGACGGCGCGCTTCTCCAGCCGCGACCCGGGCTCGGGGCCCGGGTCGACGTGCAGGATCTCGACCCCGTCGTAGCGGGCGCCCAGGCGGTCGAGCTCCTCGCGCGGCATCGCCGCCAGTTGCTCGGGGGTGTAGTCGTCGTCCGGACCGCTGTGCAGCGGCCCGGGGACGTCGGCGCCGCCGGTGGAACCGGGGCGGCTGTCGCGCGTACTCACGCTTCCTCCTCGCTGACCCACACGGTCAGCGGTCGCTGGGCCGAAGTCGCCGGTGCGGAGCCGGTGGGCGTGCTCACGCCTTGCTCCCCATCCAGAAGATGCCGAAGAGCAGCGCGGCGACGCCGACGGTCCAGATGACCAGGCCCTCGGCGACCGGGCCCATGCGGCCGACGCCGAAGCCGCCGGGGTCGGCCTGGCCCTGGATCGTCTGCACGTAGTTGATGATCGACCGCTTCTCGTCGGGGGTGAGCTGGTTGTCCCCGAAGACCGGCATGTTCTCCGGTCCGGTCAGCATCGCGGTGTAGATCTCGAGGTCGTTGACGTCGTTGAGGCTGGGCGCCCGCTTGCCGGAGGACAGCGCGCCACCCTCGCCGACGAAGTTGTGGCACGACGCGCAGTTGAGCCGGAAGAGCTCGCCACCGAGGGCCAGGTCGCCGTCCCGGAGGTCCCCGGAGGGGAGCGTCGGCCCGCCGCCGTTGGCCTGCACGTAGGCCATCAGCTGGTCGATCTCCTCGTCGGAGAAGACGGCCGGCTTGTCCGGGGCCTGCGCCTCCTGGCGGACCAGCGGCATGCGGCCGGTGTGCACCTGGAAGTAGACGGCCGCCTCACCGACACCGATGAGCGAGGGCCCGCGGTTGGGGACACCCTCGAGGTTCGCGCCGTGACAGGTGATGCAGCTGCGCTCGTACAGCTCCCGGCCGGCGGCCTCGGCGGAGGACTCGGTGGTGGTCCCCTCGTCGGTCGCGTAGGCCGGCGACAGCGCCGAGTACAGGGTGCCGGTCAGCACGAGGGCAGCCATGAGGCCGGCCACGTTGACCACCCGGCGGCGGTGCTTCGAGCGGCGGCGGGTGCGGGCCGCGGCGGCGGGGGAGCCCTCAGCCGGACGGCGCGACCAGCGGGCGCGGCCGCGCGGCGTCACGTCGTCGGGCTGGGCGTCGGACTGCGGGTTCGTGGTGGACACCGGTTCCCTAGCGGATCAGGTAGATCGTGGCGAAGAGCCCGACCCACACGACGTCGACGAAGTGCCAGTAGTAGGAGACCACGATCGCCGCGGTCGCCTGTGCCGGCGTGAAGCGGCCCATGGTGGACCGGATGAGCATGTAGACGAAGGCGACCAGGCCCCCGATCACGTGCAGCGCGTGGAAGCCGGTCGTCAGGTAGAAGACTGAGCCGTACGTGGAGCTGGAGATCGACGTGCCGTGGTCGACGACGAGCACGCGGTACTCGTTCGCCTGCCCGAGCACGAACACCAGGCCCATCACGAAGGTGATCGTGAACCAGCGCCGCAGGCCGTAGACGTTGCCGTTCTCCGCCGCGAACACGCCGAGCTGGCAGGTGACCGAGGAGGCCACCAGGATGATCGTGAAGACCAGCGCGTAGGGCAGGTTCAGCTCGGTCGGCTCGGGCGGCCACCCCTCGGTGGCACGGGCCCGCGCGGTGAAGTACATGGCGAAGAGCCCGGCGAAGAACATCAGCTCGCTGGAGAGCCAGATGATCGTGCCGACGCTGACCATGTTCGGACGGGTCAGGGAGTGCACCCGCGAGGTGTCGAAGGTGCCGCTCGCGACGGGAGCCGTTGTCACGAGGCCATCATGGCATCGGCCCCGGTGAGCCGACGACCGCGGGTGGGCGCGCGTGGCGGCAGCGTGACCTCCCCGATACCTCGCGACTGTCGTCCCCGGCGCGGGCGGTCCGGGCACTAGTCTCGGCCGAGTGAGCGACGCGCCGGCCACCGTCCTGGTCTACAGCTCCCGGCCCGAGGTACGTGCTGCCGTGCGGACGGCCGTGGGCCGCCGACCGGCGGCCGACGTCGGCCCCCTGACCTGGATCGAGTGCGCCACGGACCAGGAGGTCATCGAGACGGTGGACGGCGGGTCCGTCGACCTCTGCATCCTCGACGGCGAGGCCCAGCCGGCCGGCGGGCTCGCCCTGAGCCGCCAGATCACCGTCGAGGTCGCCGACCGCCCGGCGCTGTGCGTGCTCATCGCCCGGCAGCCCGACCGCTGGCTGGCGCACTGGTCCCAGGCCGACGCCACCCTGCCGTTCCCCGTGGACCCGCTGACCGCCCCCACCGTCGTCGCCGACGTGCTGCGCGACCGGGTGGGCCGGCCGGCCGCCCGCCGGTGAGCGCCGGCGCGCCCACCTGGCCGGGGCTGCTCACCCGCCTGCTGGCCCGGCAGGACCTCTCCACCGACGATGCCGCCTGGGCGATGCGGGAGGTCATGGCCGGCGAGGCGACGCCGGCCCAGATCGCCGCCTTCGCCGTCGCGCTGCGGGCCAAGGGCGAGTCGGCGGAGGAGGTCGCCGGCCTGTCGGCCACCATGCTCGAGCGCGCCACGCCGGTGCACCTGCCCCTGGACTGCGTCGACATCGTGGGCACCGGTGGGGACCAGGCGCACACGGTCAACATCTCGACGATGGCCGCGGTCGTGACCGCCGCGGCGGGGGTGCCGGTCGCCAAGCACGGCAACCGGGCCGCATCGTCGTCCTCCGGGGCCGCGGACGTCCTCGAGGCGCTCGGTGTGGTGATCGACCTGCCGGCCGAGGCGGTCGCCGCCTGCGTGCAGGAGGCCGGGATCGGCTTCTTCTTCGCGCCGGTCTTCCACCCGGGGTACCGGCACACCGCCGTGCCGCGGCGGGAGATGGGCGTGGGGACGGTCTTCAACTTCCTCGGACCGCTGGCCAACCCGGCGCGCCCGGTCGCAGCCGCCATCGGCTGTGCCGACGTCCGCATGGCGCCGGTCCTGGCCGCCGTGCTGGCCGGACGCGGCACGCGCGGTCTGGTGTTCCGGGGGGACGACGGACTGGACGAACTCACGACCACCACCACCTCGTCGGTGTGGGTGGTCCGCGACGGGGGGGTGGAGGCCGACCGGCTCGACCCCACCGCGCTGGGGATCGAGGTCCCGCCGGAAGGCGCGCTGCGGGGCGGTGACCCGGCCTTCAACGCCGACGTCTTCCGGCGGGTGGTGGCCGGTGAGCGGGGGCCGGTCCGGGACGCGGTGCTCCTCAACGCCGCCGCCGCGCTCGCCGCGTTCGACGACCGGGCCGGGCGGCTGCACGACGTCCTCGCCGGCGGGGTGGAGCGGGCCGCCGCGGCGATCGACGACGGGCGGGCGCAGGCGCAGCTCGACCGGTGGGTCGAGGTCAGCCGGTCGCTGCGCGGCTGAGCAGGCACCCCTCCGCCGCACCGCGCGCGGGCTCCGGACGGGGCCGTTCAGTCGGCGGAGTCGAACCCGATCGCGAACGCCGCCTCGAGGTCGTGCCGGGAGTAGGCGCGGAAGGCGATGTGGGTGTCGGTCTCCAGGACGCCGGGGACCTTGTTGATCCGCCCCGCCACCACGTCGGCGATCTGCTCGAACTCGCGCACGCGGACCACGGCGATGAGGTCGACGGTGCCGGCGACCGAGTAGACCTCGCTGACCCCGTCGAGGTCGGCGACGGCCTCGGCCACCTCGGGGATCGCGTCGGTGGCCGCGTCGATCATGACGATGGCGGTGATCACGCCGGCGATGCTAGCCGGGGTGCCGCGGCCCCGGTGGCCGCACGCGACCCGGGCGAGACGCGGTCGGGCCGCGCGCGGGTGCTGAGGGAGCGGGTGTCGGCGAACGGGTCGCGGCCGGCGCGCCCGGCCTCCACCCGGTCGAGGAAGGCGCTGTAGCTCCCCGTGCCGGGCACCGGGCACGCCAGGGTGCCGGACACCTGCACCAGGCGCGTGCCCGGCTTCTCCATCCAGCGCAGGACCAGCTCCGTCTCGTCGACCGAGGCGGCCAGCTCGTCCTCCGGGCCCAGGGGCGTCTCCGCGGTGGCCAGCAGGCCGGCCAGCGTCTCCCGCACCGACGTCCCCCGGGGTGCGCAGCCGGCGGCCACCAGCCGCCCCCGGCGGACGACGGACAGCTGCCAGCCGCCCTCGCCGTCGGGGCGGGCCAGGACCAGCTCCGGCACCGCGGCCAGCGACTCCAGCCGTTGCCGCCGGCGGACGGCGCGGACGAGGACCGCCACCCGGTCGCGCAGCACCGCGGCGTCCTCGTAGCGCTCCTCGGCGGCCAGCCGGTCCACCCGGGCCAGGAGCGGCGCGAGCAGTGCCTCCGGGTCGGCCGCGACGGCGGCCCGCAGGACCCCCGCGATGCCGGCGTACTCCTCCACCGACTGTGCGCCGGTGCAGGGGGCGCCGCAGCGGCCCATCCCGGCCAGGGCACAGGCGGTACGCAGCACGCGCAGGGACAGCCGGCCGGTGCACTGCCGCAGCGGCAGGGACTCGTGGATGGCGGCGACGGCGGCGTCGGCGGCCCGGCGGTCGGGGAACGGGCCCAGGAACACCCCCGCGCCGGGGCGCACCCGGCGGACCACCGACAGCCGGGGGAACGGCTCCTCGGTCAGCCGCACCCACAGCGCCCGTTCCGGGAACCTCGACCGCCGGTTGTAGCGCGGCTTCTGCTCGGCGATCAGCCGTAGTTCCCGCACGGCGGCCTCGAGGTCGTGCGCGCAGGGGATCGCGTCGACCCGCTGCGCGAGCGCCACCATCTCGGTGATCCGGCTGCGCTGCTCCCCGGCGGTGAAGTAGCTGCGCACCCGGCTGCGCAGGTCGTTCGACGTCCCGACGTAGAGCGGCTCCTCGCGCGGGCCGCGGAAGAGGTAGACGCCCGGGCCGGAGGGGACCGCGTCGGCCAGGTGCCGCTTGCGCAGCCGTTCGGGGTCGACCTGGCGGGTGAGGGCGGTGAGCTCCTCCAGGCTGGTGATCCCGAGCGGGCCGAGCCGCTCGAAGAGCCCGTGCAGCACGTCGACGGTGGCGCGGGCGTCGGCCAGCGCGCGGTGGCAGGGCTCGGTGGTGGTGCGGAAGTAGGGCGCCAGGGTCGCCAGCTTGCAGTTGGGCACCTCGTCGCGGCTGAGCAGCCGGCGGGCGAGGACGGCGGTGTCGACCGAGGCCGCGGCCGGCCACGGGATGCCGTTCTCCGCGCAGGCGGCCTTGAGGAACCCGAGGTCGAACGGGGCGTTGTGCGCGACCAGGACCGCGCCGCGGGCGAACTCCAGGAAGCTCGGCAGCACCGCGCCGATGCGTGGGGCGGTGGCGACCATCGTCGAGGTGATCCCGGTCAGGACGCTGATGTAGGGCGGGATCTCGCAGCCGGGGTCGACCAGGGTCTGGAACTCGCCGAGGACGGCGCCGCCCCGGACCTTGACGGCGCCGATCTCGGTGATGGCGCTGTCCTTGGGTGAACCGCCGGTCGTCTCCAGGTCGACGACGACGAAGGTGACCTCGGCCAGCGGGGTGCCGAGCTCCTCGATGGTCGCCTGCTCGTAGCGGGGGAGCCCCGCGGCGGCCCGGGCGGCTGTCCCGGCCAGCCGGGCAGGGGAAGAGGGCACGGGGCGGACGGTAGGTCGGGGCAGTGACAGTCCCGGGGACGCGCGCCGGTGCCCGCCGGATCGCCCGGGTGACCCCGGATCATGGTCGCGCGGAACTGTCGGAACCCCTCCCTAGCGTGCTGCGCGGACCGACCGGGGCCATGGAGGGCTCCTGCGACGAGGCGTCGGCCAGCAGAGGAGTGGGCCATGTTCATCGACTGCGACACGTGCACCGCCCGGGGCACCGGGTGTGCCGACTGCGTCGTCACCGTCCTGCTGGGCGCCCCGCCGGGGTGGGAGACCGCCGACCCGACGGTGGTCCCGATGACCGGGCGGCGCCAGGACGGCGCAGCCGAGGCCGCCGAGGACGTCGTCGTGCCCCGGCCCGGTGTGGTCGTGGAGTTCGACGAGGTCGAGCGGCGGGCGGTGCGGGCACTGGCCGACGTCGGCCTGGTGCCCCCGCTGCGGCACCAGGCGTCCCCGGGTGGCCGCGCGGCCGGGGCGGCGCGGCACCGCCGGCGCACCGGTTGAGGCAGAGCCGGGCCCCGGCCGGCACGCACCGTCGACCGGTGCGGTGCCCCCGCGTGGCCGCCGGCGTGGCGGGGCGCGGTCGCGTGGGAGATCCCACAGTCCACGCCGGCCCCGTTTGTCACAACATCATCACGGCCCGTACGGTGAGCCGGTCCGACCGGGCGGTCGTCACCCGAGAGAGGTGACCTCGGGCGGACACCGCCGAATCCCCCGACGCGCCCACGCGGCGCCGGAGGGGAACCGGGGACCCACCGCAGTACTGGGGTGAGTTCTCGCGTGCGCCGGTCACCGCCGGAGCACACGCGCCGGCCCGCCGGCGCGCAGAGATAGGGCGATTCTTCCCAGCCCGAACCCGTCAGCTAACTCGGTAGGCGGTTGCTGAGGAAGAACGGAGAGCCGCCGACCGTGGCGACGCCTCGCCCTGCCCTGGGGCATGCACTCGACCAGTTCCACCCCGACCTCCCGGTCGCGTTCCGCCGCCCCCGCCTCGCCCGCCGACTCGGTCGCGGGCTCGTCCTCGGGGCCACCGCCACCCTCGCCCTCACCCTCCTGCCGGGGACGGCCGCCGCCGACCCGCAGCAGGCCGGCACCGCCGCACAGGCCGCCCAGCTGGTCGCCCAGGCCGGTCGCGAGCTCGAGGCCGTGACCGAGCAGGTGAACGAGGCCCGTGAGGTGCTCGCGCAGCAGCAGGTGGCCGCCGACAGCGCCCGCCGGGCCGCCGCGGACGCGCAGGAGCACCTCGGCGCCCTCGACAACCAGATCCGGCAGGTCGCCCGCACCGCCTACACCGGCGACGGGACGACCCAGCTGGAGCTGCTCATGACCAGTGCGTCGGCCGCGGACTTCGTCTCCCAGCTCGCGACCCTCGAGCTGATCGCCGGCCACACCACCGACGTCCTGGCCCAGGTCGCCACGCGGGCGGCGGCCGCCGAGCAGGCCCGGGCGGACGCCGACGTCGCCCAGGCGGCGGCGCAGGCCACCCTGGACGACGTCACCGCCCGGCAGGCCCGGCTGGAGTCCGACATCGCCGACTACCGGGCGCAGTACGACGCGCTCTCGGCTGCGCAGCAGCAGGAGGTCGTGACCGCGCACGCCGGCCGGCCCGTGGCCACGCCGGCGCCGGCCGCCGCCTCCAGCGGTGCCGCCCAGGCCGCCGTCGACACCGCGCTCGCGCAGGTCGGCGACCCCTACGTGTGGGGCGCCGGCGGCCCGAACTCCTTCGACTGCTCGGGGCTCACCCAGTACGCCTACGCCGCGGCGGGCATCAGCCTCCCGCACTCGAGCCGCATCCAGTCGACGCTGGGGACGGCGGTCTCGCGCGCCGACCTGCAGCCGGGCGACCTGATCTTCTACTACAGCCCGGTCAGCCACGTCTCCATGTACATCGGCAACGGCCAGATGGTGCACGCCTCGACGTCCGGCCAGCCGGTCAAGGTGGTCAGCGTCGACTCGATGGGCGGCATCACCGCCATGCGCCGCGTCGCCTAGTCCACGCACACGGCACGGGCCGGGACGTCCTCGGGGGTCCCGGCCCCGTACAGGGTCCCGACGCGGCCGTCCGGGGCCCGGCCGGTCCAGCGGCTCGCCGTGAGCTCGCTGGAGGGCGGGGTCCTCCCGCGGTGGTGGGCAGGGGTCCTCCTAGGATCGGCGGGGTGAGCGCCCGCCGGGCCGCGCTGCTGGTCGCGGGTGTGCTCGGAGCGGCCTTCGTGGTCGTCGTCGCCGTCGGCACGCCGTGGAGCCTGCTGCCCGAACCGCCCGGCGGCGCCACCCCGGTCCGTCCCGGGGCCGGTCTGCCCCCGGGTGTCGCCGAGCGCGCGGAGTCCTTCGCCGCGGCGATCCGCCCGGCGTCCCTGGCCGCCCTGGTGCTCGGGCTGGTGGCGTCCGCGGTGCTGGCGCTCACCCCGCTCGGACGGTGGCTGGTCCGGACCCCGGCCCGCCCGCTGGGCGGCGGGTGGGTCTGGCAGGTGCTGCTGGGCACGGTGGCGCTGACGGTGGCCGGCCGGCTGGTCACGCTGCCGCTCTCGGCCTACGGGGAGGTGGTCCGCCACCGGTACGGGCTGTCGACGCGCAGCTGGCCGCTGTGGCTGCGCGACGTCGCCGTCTCCACGGCCATCGACGCCGCGTTGACCGCCCTCGCCCTCCTCGCCGTGGTGTGGCTGGCCCGGCGCGCCCCGCGGACGTGGTGGGCCTGGACCGCCGGGGCGGCGGCCGCCACGGTGGTGGCAGGCTCCTTCCTCTACCCGGTGGTCATCGAGCCGGCGTTCAACCGCTTCGAGTCGCTGCCGGCCGGACAGCTGCGCACCGACCTGCTGGAGCTGGCCGAGGAGAACGGCACCCCGGTCGAGGACGTGCTGGTCGCCGACGCCTCGCGGCGGACGACGGCGCTCAACGCCTACGTCTCCGGGTTCGGGTCCACCCGGCGGATCGTCCTCTACGACACGACGCTGGCCCAGCTGCCCGACGCCGAGATCGAGTCGATCGCCGCCCACGAGCTCGGCCACGTCGCCACCGACGACGTCCTGACCGGGACGCTGGAGGGGGCGCTCGGGGCGGCGGCGGCGGTCGCCCTGCTCGGCTGGCTGCTGTCCTGGACGCCGCTGCTGCGGCGGGCCGGCGCGGAGTCGGCCGGGGACCCACGGGTGGTGCCACTGGTCCTGTTCCTGGCCGCGGTCGGCACGCTGGTGGCCACCCCGGTCCAGAACCTGGTGTCCCGCCACGTGGAGGCGCGCGCGGACCTGCACGCGCTGGAGCTCACCGGGGACGCCGAGGCGTTCGTGGCCATGCAGAACCGGCTGGCCCGCGTGAACCTCTCCGACCCGGACCCGCCCGCGGCGTGGCAGTGGTTCTTCGGCTCGCACCCGACCGGACCGCAGCGGGTGGCGTTCGCCGCGGACTGGCAGCGGCTGCAGGAGGCGGGGTGAGGACGCTCGTCGTCACCAACGACTTCCCGCCGCGCCAGGGCGGCATCCAGACCTTCGTCGCCGCCCTGCTGGCGCGCCGTCCGCCGGACTCCCTGGTCGTGCTCGCCTCCCGTTCGCCGGGGTGGGAGGAGTTCGACGCCGCCCTGCCGTACCCGGTGGTGCGCCGGCCGACCGGCATGCTGCTGCCCACGCCCGCCACGGCGCGCGCCGCGGCGGAGCTGGCCCGCCGGTACGGCTGCGACACCGCCTTCTTCGGGGCCGCCGCGCCGCTCGGGCTGCTGGCCCCCGCGCTGCGCGCCGCCGGCGTCCGGCACCTGGTCGGGGCCACGCACGGCCACGAGACGGGCTGGGTGTCCCTGCCGGGAGCGCGGCAGCTCATGCGGCGCATCGCCGGCGGCCTCGACGTCACCACCTACATCAGCGAGTACACCCACAGCCGGCTGGCGCCGGCACTGGGCGGGGCGACGCGCATGGCGCAGCTGTCACCGGGGGTGGACGTCGACCTGTTCACGCCCGCCGCCGACGGAGCCGTCGTGCGCGCGCGGTACGGGCTCGGCGACGGCCCGGTGGTCGCCTGCGTCTCCCGGCTGGTGCCGCGCAAGGGGCAGGACGTCCTGGTCGCCGGCTGGCCGGCGGTGCTGGCCCGTCACCCCCGGGCCCGCCTGCTGCTGGTCGGCGGCGGCCCGCTGGAGGGCGGCCTGCGCCGGGCCGTGGCCGCCGCGGGACTCGAGGACTCCGTCGTCCTCACCGGGCCGGTGCGCCCGGAACAGCTGCCCGGGCACTACGCCGCTGGCGACGTCTTCGCCATGCCGTGCCGCACCCGCCGCGGCGGGCTGGACGTCGAGGGGCTGGGCATGGTCTACCTGGAGGCCGCCGCCTGCGGCCGGCCGGTGGTCGCCGGCACCTCCGGTGGCGCGCCGGAGACGGTGCAGGAGGGCGTGACCGGCCACGTCGTCGCCGACCCCCGGTCACCCGCGGGTGTGGCGGCCACGGTGAGCGCCCTGCTCGACGACCCCGACCGGGCGAGGGCCATGGGCGCGGCCGGCCGGGCGTGGGTCGAGCAGCGCTGGTCGTGGGCGTCGATCGCGACGACGTTCGCCGGGCTGCTGGACCCGGCACGGCACTGAGCCCCGCCCCGCACGGAGCGGGACGGGGCTCGGGATCGTCGCCTCAGCGGGTGTAGAGGGCCTCGACCTCGGCGTCGAACTCCTTCATCACCGCGGCGCGCTTGAGCTTCAGGCTCGGGGTGAGCATCCCGTTGGCCTCGGTGAAGTCGGTGGCCAGCACCCGGAACCTCTTGATCGACTCCGCCTTGGACACCGCCTTGTTGGCCTCGGTGACGGCGGACTCGACCTCGGCCAGGACGTCGGGGTCGTCGGTCAGGTCCGCCGCCGTCGTGCCGGCCGGCTTGCCCCGGGACTCCAGCCAGGCGGGCAGGGCCTCCTCGTCGAGGGTGATCAGCGCGCCGATGAACGGTCGCTGGTCGCCGACGACGATGCACTGGCTGACCAGCCGGTGGGCGCGCAGCCTGTCCTCCAGGACGGCGGGGGCGACGTTCTTGCCCCCCGCGGTCACCAGGATCTCCTTCTTGCGCCCGGTGATGCGGATGAAGCCGTCGCTGTCGATGTCGCCGAGGTCGCCGGTGTGGAACCAGCCCTCGGGATCGATGGCCTCCGCGGTGGCCTGCTCGTTCTTCCAGTAGCCGGACATCACGATGCCGCCCCGGATGAGGATCTCGCCGTCGTCGGCGATCGCGGCCGCCACGCCGGGCAGCGGCCGGCCGACGGTGCCCATGCGGAAGGCGGCGTCGTGGTTCACCGACGCCGCGGCCGTGGTCTCGGTGAGCCCGTAGCCCTCGTAGACGGTGACGCCGATGCCGCGGAAGAAGTGGCCGAGCCGCTCGCCGAGCGGGGCGCCACCGGAGACCGCGCCGAGGCAGCGGCCCCCGAGGGCGGCGCGCAGCTTGCCGTAGACCAGCCTGTCGAACAGCGCGTGCTGGGCCCGCAGCGCGAGGCCGGGGCCGCCGGTGTCCTGGGCGCGGGACCAGTCGATGGCGACCTGCGCCGCGCGGTCGAAGACCTTCCCCTTGCCGGCGGCCTCGGCCTTGGCCTTCGCCTGGTTGTAGACCTTCTCGAACACCCGGGGGACGGCGAGGACGAAGGTGGGCTGGAAGGACCCGAGGTCCTCGACGAGGTGGGTCACGTCGGGCGTGTGGCCGATGACGGTGCGGGTCTTCACCGCGCCGACCTGCAGCACCCGCGCCAGCACGTGGGCCAGCGGGATGAACAGCAGCAGGGAGCCCTTCTCGTTCAGCAACCGGTCCAGCAGCGTCATGCCGTTGCCGATCTCGAACAGGAAGTTGGCGTGGGTGAGCTGGCAGCCCTTGGGGCGCCCGGTCGTGCCGCTGGTGTAGATGATCGTGGCCAGGCTCGAGGAGCGGAGCGTGGCGCGGCGGGCCGTCAGCTCGGCGTCGGGGACGCCGGCGCCGGCGGCGGCGAGCGTGCCGAGTGCGTCGTCCTCGATGACCCACACCGGGCCGAGTTCGGGGGCCTGGTCGCGGACGGAGTCGACGGCCTCGGCGTGTTCGGGGCGCTCCACGACGGCGGCCCGGGCGCCGGAGTCCGACAGGATCCAGGCGACCTGGTCGGCGCTGGAGGTCTCGTAGACCGGGACGACGACGCCGCCGGCGGCCCAGATGGCGAAGTCCAGGACCGTCCACTCGTAGCGGGTCCTGGCCTGCAGGGCGACCCGGTCACCGGCCTGGACGCCGGCGGCGATCAGACCCTTGGCCACGCCGTCCACCTGGGCACCGAACTCGCGCCAGGTGACGTCGGCCCACCGGCCGTCCCGCCGGACCCGCAGGCCCACGTCGTCGCCGTACCGGGTCACGTTGGTGGTGAGCAGGTCGGGCAGGGCCTCGTCCGGGCCCACCTCGGTCGTCGCCGGGACGCTGAACTCGCGCACGCCTGGTCCTCTCCTCCCTGCCCGACCACGGGCACCGTCGCCAGCGGTCCCGGACCGGGACGGGCCAAATCTAGCCGCTGGGGGCTACCCATGAGTAGCAGGCGGACGTGCCACGACCGGGCGACACGGCGGTGAACGGATAGCCTGCTGCCATGGCCGACCAGTCCACGCAGTCGATCACCGTCGAGGCTCCCGCGGCGGAGGTCATGGCGGTCATCGCCGACTTCGAGGCCTATCCGCAGTGGGTCGCCGCGGCCCAGCAGGTGGAGGTCGTCGAGGCGGGGGCCGACGGCCGGGCCCGCCGGGTGCACTTCGTCATCGACGCCGGGATGGTCAAGGACGACTACGTCCTGGAGTACGACTGGGACGGCGACCGCCGTGTCTCCTGGACGCTGGTGCAGGGCCAGATGCAGAAGCGCCAGGAGGGCTCCTACACCCTCGACGAGCGCGACGGCCGGACCGAGGTCACCTACCGGATCACGATCGACACCCACCTCCCGCTGCTCGGGATGTTCAAGCGGAAGGCGGAGAAGGTCATCCTCGACACCGCCCTCAAGGAGCTCAAGAAGCGCGTCGAGGGCTGATCGGGTCCGTGCGCACGCTGCTCGTCACCGGCCCGGGTGGGGCCGGTACCTCCACCCTCGCGGCGGCCGCCGCCGCCCGGGCCGCCCGCGGCGGTTCCCGCACCCTGCTGCTGACCTCCGCCGCCCGCCCGGGGCTGCCCGACGTCCCCGGGCTGGCGGTCGACCCGGTCGAGCCGCTGGGCGCGCTGGAGTCGGTCTGGGGCGCCTCGGCCGCGGCGCTGTCCGCGGCCGTTCCCGGGGTCGCCCTGCCGCCGTCGAGCTCGGTCGTCCCCCTGCCCGGGGCCCGCGACCTCGCCCTGCTCGCCCGGCTGGCACGTGCCGCGCGCGACGCCGAGGCCGACCTCGTCGTCGTCGACGCCGGCCCGCTGCCCTCGGGCGCGGCCCTGGTCGGGCTGCCCGGCGTGCTGCGCTGGTGGCTGGACCAGGCACTGCCCACCCGGCTGCGCGTGCTGGGCGCCGTCCGGACCGCCGCGGTGCGCTCCGGCGCGGTCCAGCGCGGCCCGGTCGACGCGGCCCTGGACGCCGTGCCCGAGCTCGAGGCGCTCATCGGCAGTGTCGACCTCACCGACCCGGCCACCACCGAGGTGCACCTGGTCGCCGCACCCCGCCCGGACGCCGTCCCGGTGCTGCGCGCGGCGGTGACCGCCCTGGCCCTGTACGGGCAGCGCCCGACCGCCGTCCTCGTCCGCGTGCTGCCCGACGGCGGGACGGGGGAGTGGTGGCGCCGGCGCGCCGCCGAGCAGGACGCCGTCCTCACCGCCCTCGCGGACCTGGCTCCCGTGCGGCGGGTGCCGGAGCTCCCGGAGACGCCGGACGACGTCGCCGCGCTGGCCGGCCTCCTCCCCGGCGCGGACGGCGCAGCCGCCGCGGCCGCCGTCAGGCCGGTGTCCGAGCGCGTCGACGGCGGGCGGCGGCTGGTGCTGCCCCTGCCGTTCGCCGAGCGCGACGGGCTGGAACTGACCCGCTGGCAGGACGACCTCGTGGTCACCGCCGCCGGGGCGCGCCGGTCGCTCCGGCTCGACGCGCTCCTGCGCCGGTGCGTGGTCACCGCCGGCCACCTGGCCGACGCCGGCACCGCGCGGGCCCGGCTCGAGGTCACCTTCACACCCGATCCGCAGCAGTGGCCGGCCGATCTGCTGGCCGCCGAGGGGAGCACTCCATGACCGACGGACCCGACTGGGTCGAGCAGGCCCGCCGGCTGGTCGCCGGGCTGGGCCAGACCCTCGGCGAGGCGTCCCGCACCCGTGGGCACGCCGCGGGCGGGGACGCCGGCCACCCGGCCGACTGCCGCTGGTGCCCGGTCTGCCAGGTGGCGGCCGTGGTCCGGGGCGAGCGGCCGGAGGTGACCGCCGCGCTGGCCGACGTGCTCGGCGCCGCCGCCGCGGCACTGCGCTCCGTCGCCGAGCAGTCGTCGGCTGCCGCACCGGCGCGGGACACGACACCGGCCGGCGGTCCCGCCGCCGGCAGCGAGGGTCCCGCCGGCAGCGAGGGTCCGGCCGCCCCGGAGCCGGCCGCCCCGGAGCCGGTGGCGCCGGTGCAGCGCATCGAGATCGCCTGAGTGGCCGGCACCCACGGCGCCCGGCAGCCGGCCGCCGCCGAGCTGCCGGCCCTCGGCATCGACATCGGCGGGACGAAGGTCGCCGGGGGTGTCGTGGCACCGGACGGCACGGTCGTCGCCACCGCCCGCCGCGCCACCCCCGGGTCGTCGGTGAGCGAGACCGAGGACGCGATCGCCGCCGTCGTCGACGACCTCGCCCGCGTGCACGACGGCCCGCTGGTGGGCGTGGGGGTCGGGGCGGCCGGCTGGTTCGACCGCACCGGCGACACGGTGCTGTTCAGCCCGCACCTGGCCTGGCGGAACTCGACCCTGCGCAAGGACCTCGCCGCGAGGCTGCAGCGGCCGATGTGGGTCGGCAACGACGCCGACGCCGCCGCCTGGGCCGAGTACCGCTACGGCGCTGCGGCCGGCGCCGACCTGGCCCTGATGATCACCCTGGGCACCGGCATCGGTGGCGGCATCGTCATGGACGGCCGGCTGCAGCGCGGGTCGCACGGCGTGGCCGGGGAGTGGGGGCACATGCGCGTGGTCCCCGACGGGCGGCTGTGCGCGTGCGGCAACCGCGGCTGCTGGGAGCAGTACGCCAGCGGCACGGCGCTCGGTCAGACCGCCCGGGAGGTGGCGCGCAGCTCGCCGGCGGCCGCGGCGCTGCTGCTGGAGCGGGTGGACGGCGAGGCCGACCGGCTCACCGGGGAGCACGTCGCCCGGGCCGCGGCCGAGGGCGATCCGCTCGCGCTGGAGCTGCTGACCGACGTCGGCTCCTGGCTCGGGCAGGGGATCGCCGACCTGGCCGCCGTCCTGGACCCCGAGGTGGTCGTCATCGGCGGCGGGGTGAGCGTGCTCGGCGAGATGGTGCTGCGCCCGGCGCGGGAGCGGCTGGAGCGGGCGCTGCCCGGCCGCGGGTTCCGACCGGGGCCGCGGGTGGTGGCCGCCCGGCTCGGCGCGCAGGCCGGGCTGGTGGGTGCCGCGGACCTGGTGCGGCGCGCCGTCTGCGAGGGCGACGCCTGAGGTGGGGTGCCCGGGCGCGGGGAACGGGCCCGTGGCACTCCGTTCAGGTGAGCTCCCGGGCGAGCTGCTCGAGGAAGAGGCCGATGTCGGTGACGATCCCCATCGCCTGCGCGCTGCCGCGGTCGGCGAGCTTGGTGACCGTCGCCGGGTTGATGTCCACGCACACCAGCGGCACCGACGCCGGCAGGATGTTCCCGGTCGCGATCGCGTGCAGCATCGTGGCCACCATGATCGCGAAGCCGACGCCCGGCAGCTGGGCACGCATCGCCCGCTGACCGGCGATGACGTCGGTGTACACGTCGGGCAGCGGGCCGTCGTCGCGCACCGAGCCGACCAGCACGAAGGGCTTGCCGGCCCGCACCATCGCGTGCATGACGCCCCCGGTCAGGACGCCGGACTCCACGGCGGCCGCGATCGAGCCCGCCCGGCGGATCGTGTTGATCGCCCGGATGTGGTGCTCGTGGCCGTGCGGGACCCCCGAGCCCTTCGCCAGGTCGACGCCCAGCGAGGTGCCGTACAGCGCCGACTCGATGTCGTGGGTGGCCAGGGCGTTGCCGGCGAAGAGGACGTCGACGTAGCCGGCGTCCACCAGGCGGACCATCGCCGGGGCCGCGCCGGTGTGGACGACTGCCGGGCCGCCCACCCAGAGCACCTTCTGCCCGGCCGCCCTCACCTCCCGCATCCGCTCGGCGATCTGTCGCACCAGCAGCGCCTGCGGCTTCTCGCTGGAGGCCGCCGACGACATGAACCCGAAGGCCTCCTCCTGGCCGCGGGCCACCGCGGGTGGCATCTCCACCCGGACGCCGTGCGCGCCGCAGACCACGGCCTCCCCGGCCCGCACGTCGCTGACCGGCACCGTGCGGACGACCGTGCGCCCGGCCTCCTCACCGACCACCAGGCCGCAGTCCATCTCGGCGCGGTCCACCGGCAGCCACTCGCGGTCCAGGCGCACGAAGGTGTCGAGGTTGGTCGTGGAGTAGAAGTCCTCCGGGAAGACGCCGTCGGCAGGGGCGGGCCGGGTGGTCGCCGTCCCCGGGTCGACGGCGTTGGCCCCGCGGGTCTGCAGGCGCATGACGATCCGCTCGAGGAGGTCGGCGTCCCCGGCGCTGATCCGCACCGTCGCGCGGGACTCGTCCTCGTGCTCCCGACCGAGGTCGAGGGTCTCGATGCGGTAGTCGCCGCCGTACTCCAGGACGTCGTCGAGCACCCGGGCCAGGATGCCGGTGTCCATGAGGTGGCCGCTCAGCGACACCGTGGTGGTGTGCCGGGCGAGTTCCACGGGGCCCGTCTCAGACGACCGCGCCGTCGTCGCCGTCCTCCGTCGACCGCTCCCGCATCCGCGACACCAGCATCGCCACCCCGGTGACGACCGCGGCCACGCCGAGCACCAGGCCGACGTCGGGGGACAGCCGGAGCACGCGCGGCGCCACCACCAGCACCGCGCCGACGGCGATCAGCAGCACCGCGTACAGCGAGGCGGGTGCGGGAGCCGGGACCGGCGGGGGCGGTGGCGGCTCGTAGTGCTCCTCCGGCCGGTCCAGCACCTCGGGCTCGGCCGGCGGCGGGGGTGGGGCGTCGGACGGCTCGTCGTCGACGGCGGTGCGGCCGTGCTCGGCCTCGAAGGCGGCCACGATCCGGGTCCACTCGGCGTCCTCGTCGACGTCCGGGCGCGGGGCGCGCGCCGCGCGGGTCCGCTCGGGCACGTGCTCGTCGACGTGCTGCTCGACCAGGGCGCGTCCCTCACCGGTGCGGGCACGGTCGACGAAGAGGCGGTCGGTCGGCGGGCTGGGCAGCGACACGGTGCGGGTGTAGGGCTCGACGTCGGCCGAGGGCTCCAGGTAGGCGGCGATGCCCGCGTCGCGCAGCACGTCGAGCAGGTGCTCGCCGACCCTCGGGTCGACGTCGCGCAGCGGCGTCCAGAGGGCGGCGTCCAGGCCGTTGTCACGGCGCCCCCGTCGCCCGTTCACGCCCCGGCCTCCAGCGCCGGCGTGCGGGCGCGGATCCAGTCCACCGAGCCGGCGAGGATGCGCGGGGCGTCGTTGTCCAGGGTGGCGACGTGGTAGCTGTCCTCGAGCAGCACCTCGGTGGTGTCGGTGCTCGAGACGCCGGCCAGCAGCACCCGCACCGACGCCGGCTCGACGACGTGGTCGGTGACGCTGCGGAACACCAGCAGGGGAGCGGTGACCCGGCCCAGGTCGGCACGGGTCGCCGTCCACAGCCGGCGCAGGCCGAGCACCGCGCGGGTGGGCAGCTCGAGGTAGGCCGGCTCGGTGACGCCGGGCTTCTTGATGTCGTTGCCGATGCCCCTCCAGCTGGGGGTGAGGCGGGCCAGCAGCGGCAGCAGCTTGGCGTCCAGCCGCTGCGTGAGCAGCGAGGGGTTGACCAGCACCAGCCCGGCGACCTCGTCCGGCCGCAGTTCCGCCAGCCGGATCGCCAGGGTGCCGCCCATCGACAGGCCCGCGACGACGACCCGGTCGCAATCGGCGGCGAGCTCGTCGAAGGCGGTGGAGACGGCATCCACCCAGTCCTGGTCGCCGGTCAGGTTGCAGTCCTGCCAGCGGGTGCCGTGGCCGGGCAGCAGGGGCGCCCGGACGGCGAAGCCCTGGGCAGCCAGGTGCTCCCCCCACGGCCGCATGCTGCCCGGCGAGCCGGTGAACCCGTGGACGAGCAGGACGCCGGTGCCACCGCCGGCGGGGCCGCCGGGGAAGGCGAACGGCTCGGCACCCGGCAGCAGACCGGCTCCGGGTGCCTCGTTCGTGGGCACGGTGGTCCTCCTCGTCGTCGGCGGTGCAGCCGACCGGCAGGGCGGGCGGGGACCGGCGGCGCGGACGTCACGTTGTCGCCGGGCCGCCGGGCTCCTTAGTCTGGCAGCCCCCGAGGGAGGCGTGTTGTTCTACTGGTTCCTCAAGTTCGTGGCGGTCGGCCCGGTCGTCAAGGTGGTGTTCCGGCCGCGGGCCGAGGGCGTGGACAACGTCCCCCGCACGGGGGCGGCCATCCTCGCCAGCAACCACCTGTCGGCGGCCGACTGGGTCTTCATGCCCCTGTCGCTGCGCCGTCGCGTCACCTTCCTCGCGAAGTCGGAGTACTTCACCGGCAAGGGCGTGAAGGGCTTCCTGCAGCGCGCCTTCTTCTCCGGCGCGGGGCAGGTGCCGATCGACCGCACCAACGCCTCGGCCGCGGAGAACGCGATCCGCACCGGGCTGCGGATCCTGCGCGAGGGCAAGCTGCTCGGCATCTACCCCGAGGGCACCCGCTCGCCGGACGGGCGGCTGTTCCGCGGCAAGACCGGCGTGGCGCGGATGGCGCTGGAGACCGGCGCGCCCGTCGTCCCCGTCGCGATGGTCTACCGGCCCCGCCGGCTGCCCCTGGTGGGGGAGAGACTGCCCAGGGTGTGCGTCCGCTTCGGGGCGCCCCTGGACTTCAGCCGCTACGAGGGGCTGGCCGGCGACCGCTTCGTCGAGCGGTCGATCACCGACGAGATCATGTACGAGATCATGACCCTGTCGTCGCAGGAGTACGTCGACGTCTACGGCGCCAAGGTCAAGAAGTCGATGGACGCGACCGGGGCCAGCGCCTCCGAGGTCATCCGGGAGATGCAGCCCCCCGTCGACGAGGCCGGCGACCGGGCGCCCGACACCCTGGCCGGCTGAGCCCCTCCCGGGCGGTGCCCGGGAGGGGCCGGACGGGGTCCACCGTCACGCCGGGTGCGGCCCGGGGCGCCACTCGTCGCGGTAGTGCGGGTGCTCGGCGTAGGTCTGGCCGATCAGGCGCAGGGCGTGGTCCATCGTGTCGCCGCGCGTGCCCTGCCGCTCCAGGTCGCGGAAGTACTCCACCAGCTGCCGCTTGGCCGCGGCGTCCCGCAGGACGTGCTCGACCAGGGCCCGGTTGCTCGGCACGGGGCTGAGCTGGACGAAGCGGGCGGCCTCCTCGTCCTCGTCGAACCGGGCCAGCAGGAACTCCACGAGGTCGCCGTCCCGGAGGGGGAGGTCCGCGTGGCGGCCGGTCGTCGGCATGCTCACACCGCCCAGCCGCCGGCCCGGGCCAGGCCGGCCCGCCAGCGGTCGTGCCGGCCGTCGTCCCGCCGTCCCGGCTCGGGCTCGAACCGGCGGTCCAGGGACCACGTCGCGGCCAGCTCGTCGGTGGTCGACCACACCCCGGTGCCCAGCCCGGCGAGGAACGCCGCACCCAGCGCCGTGGTCTCGGTGACCACCGGACGGCGCACCGGCACGCCCAGCTGGTCGGCCTGCAGCTGGAGCAGGAGGTCGTTGGCGCTGGCGCCGCCGTCGGCCGACAGCTCCGGCACCTCCAGCCCGGCCTCGTCGACCATGACGTCGACGACGTCGCGCACCTCGAAGGCGATCGCCTCAAGGGTGGCCCGCGCCAGGTGCGCGCGGGTGGTGCCGCGGGTGAGGCCGACGATGGCGCCGCGGGCGTGGGGGTCCCAGTGCGGGGCGCCCATGCCGGTCAGCGCGGGGACGAAGACGACGTCGCCGGAGTCCGGCACGGTGCGCGCCAGGCCCTCGATCTCGGCGGCGGAGTCGATCAGGCCCAGCCCGTCGCGCAGCCACTGCACCGCCGCGCCGGTCACGAAGATCGCCCCCTCCAGCGCGTAGACCAGGCCGTCGCCGAGGTCCCACGCCACCGTGGTCAGCAGCCCGGCGTCCGAGCGGACCGGCGTCGCCCCGGTGTTGGTGAGCACGAAGGAGCCGGTGCCGTAGGTGCACTTGCTCATGCCGGGGGAGTAGCAGGCCTGGCCGAACAGCGCGGCCTGCTGGTCGCCGGCGATGCCCGCGACGGGCAGCTCCAGCCCCAGGAACGCGTCGGGGTCGGTGGTGCCGACGGCGCCGGAGCTGGGCACCACCTCCGGCAGCGCGGCGCGGGGGACGTCGAACAGCGCGCACAGCTCCTCCGACCACCCGCCCGTCCCGAGGTCGTAGAGCAGCGTGCGGCAGGCGTTGCTGGGGTCGGTGACGTGCGCGGCCCCGCCGGTCAGCCGGGCGACGACGAACGAGTCGACCGTGCCCAGCGCCAGGCTGCCGTCGCGGACCCCGGCCCACAGGCGCGGCTCCTCGGCCGCCAGCCAGCAGAACTTGGTGCCGGTGAAGTAGGGGTCCAGCCGCAGCCCGGTCAGCTCGGCGACCCGCTCCTCGTGCCCGGCCTCGCGCAGCCGGTCGCAGATGCCGCTGGTGCGCCGGTCCTGCCACACGATCGCCGGCCGCGGCGCGCGGCCGGTGCGCCGGTCCCAGACCACGGCGGTCTCGCGCTGGTCGGTGATCCCGACACAGGTCGGCTGCGCGTCGGTGCCGGCCAGCGCCTGACGGCACGCGGCGAGGGTCGCCGTCCAGATGTCCTCGGGCTCGTGCTCGACCCAACCCGGGTGGGGGAACAGCTGCGCGAACTCGCGGTAGCCGCGGGCGAGGACGGCTCCGTCCTCACCCACGACCAGCGCGGTCACCCCGGTCGTCCCCGCGTCGATCGCCAGCACCGGCATGGGCCCGAACCTATCCGGTGGCCCCTGCGGCGAGCACCGCGCCGAGCCCACCCGCCTACGGTGGGTGCCGTGCGGCGGTTCTTCTACGACACCGAGTTCATCGAGGACGGCACCACGATCGACCTGGTGTCGATCGGTGTCGTCGACGAGACCGGGCGGGAGTTCTACGCCGTCAGCACCGAGTTCGACGAGCGCCGGGCCATCCCGTGGGTGCGGCGCAACGTGCTCGACCAGCTGCCCCCGCCGGCCGACCGGGCCTGGCGCAGCCGGCAGCGCATCCGCGAGGACCTCCTGGCCTTCCTCACCGGGCCCGGTGAGGAGATCGAGCTGTGGGCCTGGTTCGCCGCCTACGACCACGTGGCGCTGTGCCAGCTGTGGGGCGCGATGCCGGCGCTGCCCCGGCCGATCCCGCGGTTCACCCGGGAGCTGCGCCAGCGGTGGGACGACCTCGGTCAGCCGCCGCTGCCGCCCAAGCCGGCCGGCACCCACGACGCGCTGGTCGACGCGCGCTACAACCTGGCGCGCTGGCAGGCGATGGAGGGCGCACGGCCGCGCTGACGGCCGCGGCGGTCAGGCGCCCCGGGCCGGCGTGGGGGTGAAGCGGACCGGCAGCTCCTTCACGCCCCGCAGGACGCCGCCGGCCGACCACTCCAGCTCGTCCTCGGCCACGGCGAGGGCGAGGTCCGGCAGCCGGGCCAGGAGCGCGGTGAACGCGACCTGTCCCTCCAGCCGGGCCAGCGGAGCGCCCAGGCAGTAGTGGACGCCGTGCCCGAAGGCCAGGTGTCCGCGACCGCCTGCCCCGACGTCGAGGGAGTCCGGGTCCGGGAAGCGGTCGGGGTCGCGGTCGGCCGCCGCGATCGCGAGCAGCACCACGTCCCCGCGGGGGATGGCCACCCCGCCGATCTCGAGGTCCTCGACGGCGTAGCGGGTGAGCCCGGGGTTGACCGGGCCGTCGAAGCGGAGCAGCTCCTCGACCGCCCGGGGCACGAGGGAGGTGTCCGCGCGCAGCCGGTCGAGCTGGTCGGGGGAGCGCAGCAGGGCCAGCGTGCCGTTGCCGATGAGGTTGACGGTGGTGACGTACCCGGCGACGAGCAGCAGGAAGGTCATCGCGAGGAGCTCCTGCCGGTCGAGGCGCTCACCCTCGTCGGTCGCCCCGACCAGGTCGCTGAGCAGGTCGTCCGCGGGCCGTGCGCGTTTGGTCTCGACGAGGTCGGCGAGGTAGCCGTGCATCCGCTGCCGGGCCGCCGCCACCCGCGCCATGTCCTCGTGCGGGTCGAACGGCCGGTCCAGCACCTCGTCGGTCCACGCGCGGAAGCGCTCCCGGTCGGCCTCCGGGACGCCGAGGAGCTCGCCGATGACGGTGATCGGCAGGGGCAGGGCGAACTCGCCGACGAGCTCGGCCGTGCCGCGCGGGGTGAACCGGTCGAGCAGCGCGTCGGTGATCTGCTGCACCCGTGGCCGCAGCCCCTCGACGCGGCGGGCGGTGAAGGCCTGGGACACCAGCCGGCGCAGCCGGGTGTGCTCCGGCGGGTCGGTGCCGATCATGCTGCGGCTCAGGAAGTCGCCGCGCAGCAGCGGGCGCAGCGCGACCGCGTGGTGCGGGTCGTTGCTCAGCCGCGGATCGCCCAGCGCCGCCAGGACGTCGTCGTAGCGGGCGACCACCCACACGGGCAGCCCCAACCGCGGGTCGGTGCGGCGGACCGGCCCGCTCTCGCGCAGCGCGGCGAGCACCGGCCAGGGGTCGGCCAGCTCGAGCGGGTCGGCCAGCGGGGTGGTGGGCACGGTCATGGCCGGCTCCCCTCCGGTCGCAGGACCCCCGTGGGACGGGGACCAGCGTGGCACCGGGCGGGGACCGGGTCGATGCCTCCCCGGGACGCGGTGACCCGTCAGGTGGCCGGTGCGTTCGCCCGCGGCTCCGCCCCCGTGCGGGGCACCGGCACCCCGGCGCGCTGCAGCTCGGTGAGCGCCGTGATCATCCGGGTGAACTCCTCCGCGTCCGGCGGGACGAAGCGCTCGGCCGTCGGCACCTGCTGCAGCACCCGCAGGAAGTCCTCGAGCGCCGTCCCGTTGGCGGTGGGCAGGTGCGAGGAGAAGATCCGGGTCGGTTGCAGCCGGCGGACCCGGTCCAGGACCTGACCGAACTCCGCGGGCTCGGTCAGGTGGACCCACGGCGAGTCCATCGTCGCCCACCCGAGCATCCCGCCCGCGAGCGCCTCGGGCGGCACCTCGGCGGCGTCGTGCGTCGCCTCCGGGATGATCGCCCCGAAGGCGTCGACGCTGAAGAGCGCGCCGGTGGAGCGGTCCAGCACGCCGGTGGACATCGGGTTGTCGAACAGCGGCGGGGCGACGGCGGTCAGGGTGCGGTCGCCGACGTGGACCTCGTCACCGAACCGGATCGCGTGCACGCGGTCCATCGGCACCGGCCACCAGGTCGCCATCCGCAGGGCGCTGAACCCGTGCGTGACCAGCCGGGCGTCCGGCGCCAGGTCCATGACCCGCTGGATGTTGCCGGTGTGGTCGGCGTCGTCGTGGGTCAGCCAGATCCAGCGCAGCGAGCGGGGGTCGATGACCGAGCTCAGCGCGTCGATGAACTGGTCGGCGTCGACCCCGAGCCCGGTGTCGACGAGCACCGGCTCCTCGGCCATGATCAGGAAGGCGTTGATCGGCAGGACGCCGGCTCCCGGCAGCGCCAGGTTGGCGGGGAGCACGTGGACGTCGGGCGCGGCCTGGTAGGGACTGTCCATCCCGGCACCTCCGGACGGGGTGTTCGGCGGCGCCGCGGCTCGGCCCGCGGCTCGACGCTAGGCGTCCGGGGAGGCACCGGGCAGGGCACTAGTGCTCCGGCCGGTCCCGGCTGCGCCCCGCAGGTGCGCCCAGTCCTCCGGGTGGGCACGCAGGTGCTCGGCGACGGTCCGGGCGGGCCGGCCGGTGAGCGAGGGGACGACGTCGCTGACCGCCGCCATCTCGCCGGCGGCGATCGCGAGGTAGCTGGTCACCCAGCCCTCGATCTCCCAGTCGGGGTGCCCGGACGGACGGCGGGTCGCCCAGGCCTCCTCGACCGTCTGCCGGCGGTAGACCGCGGGCCGGCCGGTGACCTCGGCCAGGACCGCCACCGCCTCGTCCAGCGAGAGCGGCGCCGGCCCCGTGACGTCCAGCGTGGCGCCGTCCAGGGCGGGGGAGTCGTCCAGGAGGGCGGCGGCGCCGACGTCGGCGAGGTCGTCGCGGGAGACGAAGCTCGCCCGGCCCTCGCCGGCCGGGGCGGCGATCACCACCCGCCCCTCCTCGAGGGTGGCGAAGAACGGCACGAAGTCGGCGTACATGGCGTGCCGCAGGACCGTGGACCGGACGCCCGTGGCGGCGAGGGCGTCCTCGGTGGCGGCGTGCTGCCGGGCGAGGGTGAAGACGGCGTCCGGCGCGGCGCCGAGGAAGGACGTGTAGACGACCCGCTGCACGCCGGCGTCGGCGGCGGCGCGGACGGCGGTGCGGTGCTGCTCCAGGCGGTCCTCGGCCTCGGCCGCCGACACCAGGTAGAGGGTGTGCACGCCGGCGAGCGCGGCGGCCAGGCCGGGCCCGTCGGCGTACCCGCCCGGTGCGGCGACGACCTCCGCGCCCGGCAACCGCGGGGCCCGCCCCGGGTCGCGGACCACCAGTCGCAGGGCGACGTCGTCCCGCCCGGCGAGGCGGGCGGCCACCCGCCCGCCGAGGGTGCCGGTGGCCCCGGTGACCCCGATCGTGCGCGTCACGGGTGACCTGGCCCGGAGTGCGGCATCATGACCGCACGAACCGCTGAGCAGCGAGGACCCTTCCCGCGGAGGACGCACATGCGCATCGGCATCCTGACCGGCGGCGGTGACTGCCCTGGCCTGAACGCGGTCATCCGGGCGGTCGTCCGCAAGAGCGTCACCCAGCACGGCGACGAGGTCGTCGGCTTCCGCGACGGCTGGCGGGGCGTGCTCGAGGCGGACACGGTGCCGATGCACCTGTCCGCCGTCCGCGGGATCCTGCCCCGTGGCGGCACCGTGCTGGGCACCTCGCGGACCAACCCCTACGCCCTCGAGGGCGGCGCCGACCGGGTGATGGCCAACCTCGAGCGGCTGGGCATCGACGCGCTGATCCCCATCGGCGGGGAGGACACCCTCGGGGTGGCCACCAGGCTGGCCGAGGCCGGCGTGACCGTCGTCGGTGTCCCGAAGACGATCGACAACGACCTGGACGCCACCGACTACACGTTCGGCTTCGACACCGCGCTGGGCGTGGCCACCGAGGCCATCGACCGGCTGCACACCACCGGCGACAGCCACCACCGCACGCTCGTCGTGGAGGTCATGGGCCGGCACGCCGGGTGGATCGCCCTGCACGCGGGGATGGCCGGCGGGGCCACCGTCGTCCTCATCCCGGAGCAGCCCTTCGACGTCGACGCCGTCGTCGCGCACTGCCAGCACCGCTTCGACTCCGGCTACTCGCCGATCGTCGTGGTCTCCGAGGGGGCGGTCGCCAAGGGCGGGGACCTCGTGCTCGCGACGGGGGAGACCGACGCGTTCGGCCACGTGCGGCTCGGCGGCATCGGCACGGCGCTGGCCTCATTGATCGAGCAGCGCACCGGGCGGGAGGCGCGGGCGGTCGTGCTCGGGCACATCCAGCGCGGGGGCACCCCCTCGCCGTTCGACCGGGTGCTGGCCACGCGGTTCGGGCTGGCCGCCGTCGACGCCGTCCACGACGGCGAGTCCGGCGTGATGGTGGCGCTGCGGGGCACCGACATCGTCCGCGTCCCGCTGACGGCGGCGACCGCCCGGCTGAAACTGGTGCCCGTGGAGCGGTACGCGGAGGTGGAGGTCTTCTTCGGCTGAGCGGCGGCACCGCCGTACCCTCTGTAGGCGTGAGCCTTCCCGATCCCGCGGATGTGGTCCCCGGCCTCGACCGGTGGCGTGAGCTGCCGGCTGCCCAACAGCCGGAGTGGCCCGACCGCGCCGCGCTGGACGCCGTCCTCTCCACCCTGTCGTCGGTGCCGCCGATCGTCGCCCCCAGCGAGGTCGACGAGCTGCGCACCCGCCTGGCCGAGGTCGCGCAGGGTCGGGCGTTCCTGCTGCAGGGCGGGGACTGCGCGGAGACCTTCGACCTGAACACCGACGCGCACCTGCAGAGCACCACGCGCACGCTGCTGCAGATGGCCGTCGTGCTCACCTACGGCGCCAGCGTGCCCGTGGTCAAGGTGGGGCGGGTCGCCGGGCAGTACGCCAAGCCGCGGTCGTCGAACATCGACGCGCTGGGCCTGCCCTCCTACCGGGGCGACATGGTCAACGCGCTGGAGCCGGTGCTCGAGCAGCGCATCCCGGACCCCCACCGGTTGGTCCGCGCCTACGCCAACTCGGCCGCGGCGATGAACATGATCCGGGCGTACGCGCGCGGCGGCATGGCCGACCTGCACGCGGTGCACGACTGGAACAAGGACTTCGTGGCCAACTCCCCGGCCGGGGTGCGCTACGAGGTCATCGCCCGCGAGATCGACCGGGCGCTGGCGTTCATGAAGGCCTGCGGGGTCGACGACGCCGCGCTGCGGGGTGTGGAGCTCTACAACAGCCACGAGGCGCTGGTCCTCGACTACGAGCGGGCGCTGCTGCGGGTGCACGAGGGCCGGCCCTACGCCTCCTCGGCGCACTTCGTCTGGATCGGTGAGCGCACCCGGCAGCTCGACGGCGCGCACGTGGAGTTCATGTCGCGGATCACCAACCCGATCGGCGTCAAGATCGGCCCGACGACGACCCCGGAGCAGGCCACCGAGCTGGTCGAGCGGCTGGACCCCGAGGGTGTCCCCGGGCGTCTCACGCTGATCAGCCGCATGGGCAACGGCAAGATCCGCGACGTCCTCCCGGCGATCGTCGAGAAGGTCACCGCCAGCGGGCACCAGGTCGTGTGGCAGTGCGACCCGATGCACGGCAACACCCACGAGTCCTCGACCGGCTACAAGACCCGCCACTTCGACCGCATCGTCGACGAGGTCCTCGGCTTCTTCGACGTGCACCGGGCGCTGGGCACGTGGCCCGGCGGCATCCACGTCGAGCTCACCGGTGAGGACGTCACCGAGTGCCTCGGCGGCGCCATGGAGATCAGCGACGAGGACCTCAACAGCCGGTACGAGACCGCCTGCGACCCGCGGCTGAACACCGGCCAGTCGCTGGAGCTGGCGTTCCTGGTCGCCGAGATGCTGCGTGGGTAAGGGTCCCGTCCTCCTCATCCCCCGCAAGCTCGGGACGGGCCTCTGGACGGGGCCGGTGCAGGGACCCTGCGGGAGGTCGTCATGACCGCAGTGGTCGACCTGCGCAGTGACACCGTCACCCGGCCCACGCCCGGCATGCGGCGGGCGATGGCCGGGGCCGAGGTCGGCGACGACGTCTACGGCGAGGACCCCGTGGTGCGGGCGCTGGAGGAGCGGGTCGCCGACCTCATGGGCCACGAGGCGGCGCTGTTCGTGCCCTCCGGGACCATGGGCAACCAGATCGGCATGCGCTTGGTCTGCGAGCCGGGCCAGGAGGTGCTCTGCGACGCCGACGCGCACGTGGTCACCTACGAGATGGGCGCCGCGGCCGCGGTGTTCGGCATCTCGACCCGCACGGTCGTGACCGGTGGTCAGGGGCGGGAGGGTGGGACGGCTGGTTGCGGCCGGCTCGACGCCGACCAGCTGATCGCCCAGGTGCGCCCGCGCGGCGACTGGCACCTGACCGCCACCGCCGCGGTCGCCGTGGAGAACACCCACAACCGCGGCGGCGGCCTGGTGCAGCCGCTGGAGCAGTTGCAGCGGCTGTGGGACTGGTCGAGGGAGACCGGGGTCGCCGTGCACCTCGACGGCGCCCGGCTGTTCAACGCCTCGGTCGCCTCGGGGATCGACCTGGCCACCTACGGGCGGCTGGCCGACACCGCCTCGGTGTGCCTGTCCAAGGGCCTGGGCGCGCCGGTGGGCTCGGTGCTGGTCGCCTCGGCCGAGCGGATCGCGGCCGCCCGGCTGTGGCGTAAGCGGCTCGGCGGCGGCATGCGGCAGGTCGGCGTCCTGGCCGCCGCCGGTCTGTACGCCCTGGACCACCACCTCGCGCGGCTGGCCGAGGACCACGAGCACGCGCGGCTGCTGGCCAAGCGGCTGGGCGTCGACCCGGCCACGGTGGAGACGAACATGGTCGTGCTCGACGACGTCCCCGCGCCCGTGGTCGCCGAGGCCGCCAAGGCCCAGGGGGTGCTGGTCTCCCAGGTGAGCCCGCGCCGGGTCCGGCTGGTGACCCACCTCGACGTCGACCGGGCCGGCGTCGAGCGCGCCGCCGACGTCCTCGCGGGGCTGCTGGACCGCTGACCCCGCCGCGCCGGGCCGCCTCCGCGCACGGAGGCGGCCCGGCGCGCTGCTCACCAGGTGCCGTGCAGCAGGTCGTTGTTCGCCGTGCGGGTCGTGGGGACGGCGTCCCTCGTGGTCGCGCCGAGGACGGCGCTACCGACCGCGGCGGGTGAGGCGGTCCGGTGGTCCTGCAGGTAGCGGGCCGCGACCCCCGCCACGTGCGGGGTGGCCATCGAGGTGCCGTTCAGGACCGCCGTCGCGGCCGGGGCCGTGTGCCACGCGCTGGCGACCCGGACGCCCGGGGCGAACAGGTCGACGCAGCGGCCGTAGTTGCTGAAGGAGGCCGGGCGGTCGGTCTCGTCGCTGGCCGCCACCGTGAGCGCCCCGGAGACCCGCGCCGGTGAGGTCTTGCAGGCGTCCTGCGGGATGCCCGCGGCGTTGCCGTTGCCGGCCGCCACGGCGTACGTGACGCCGTCGGCAATCGAGCGGGCCACGGCGTTGTCGAGCGCCGTGCTGGTCGCGCCGCCGAGGCTCATGTTGGCGACGGCGGGCACGCCGGCCTGGTGGTGGCCGGTCACCCAGTCGACGCCGGCGATGACGCCGGAGATGCTGCCGTTGCCGGCGCAGTCCAGCACGCGCACGGCGAGCAGCGACACGTCCTTGGCGACGCCGTACGTGGCGCCCCCGACCGTGCCGGCGACGTGGGTGCCGTGCCCGTTGCAGTCCTGTCCGGTGCCGCCGAGCACGTCCGTGCCCACCGCGGCCCGCCCGCCGAACTCCGTGTGGCCGGTCAGGATCCCGGTGTCGATCACGTACGCCGTGACGCCGGAGCCGGTCGCGGTGTACGTGTAGGACCCGTCGAGCGGCAGGGCGCGCTGGTCGGTGCGGTCCAGTCCCCACGGCCCGGTGGACGGCGCGATCGCCTGGGTCGCCGACACCCGGACCGGCCCGTCCGGTTCGACCGCGCGGATGCCCGGCAGCGCGGCGAGGCGTGGGGCGAGCGCTGCCGGCAGACGGACGGCGAAGCCGGATAGCGCCTCGGTGTAGACGTGGCTGATCCGTCCTCCGAGTCCGCGCGCCCGCTCGGCGGCGGTCGCCGGGCGCGTCCCGGGGTCGACGGTGACGACGTAGGACGCGAGAGCCGAGCCGGGTGCGGTCTCGGCGGGGGCAGCGGCTGCGGGGCCGGCCGTGGCCCCCACTCCGGTGGCGGCCAGGACGGCCAGCACGGCAGCGGCCAGGGGGCGGCGGATGGGCACGGGGTCTCCTCGATCGCAGGCTGCGGCGCCTCGGGTCCGCGGTGGGAGGCACCGGCAGCGAACACGGGGACGGGGACCGCGTCCGGTTCCCACGCGGGCACGTGACGCGTGTGGCGGGTGGGTCGGGCGCCGGCACGGCAGCGGGCCCGTACCCCCGGGGGGTGCGGGCCCGCTGCCGTGCGTGTGGAGGGCTACTCGGCGTGGTCGCCGGGGGTGGGGTGCTCGATCTGGCCGGCCAGGTACAGCGGCTCGCCGAGGGTGTCGAGCAGGTGCAGCTGGGTCTCGAGGTAGTCGATGTGGTGCTCCTCGTCGGCGAGGATCTGCTCGAAGAGGTTCTTGCTCACCCGGTCGCCGACCGACTCGCAGTAGGGGATGGCCTCGCGCAGCCGCGCGATGACCTCGACCTCGATGGCCATGTCGGACTCGAACTGCTCGCGGACGGTCTGCCCGATCCGCAGCGGCAGCAGCTTCTGGTAGTTGGGCAGACCCTCGAGGAAGAGGATGCGGTCGGTGAGCCGCTCCGCGTGGGTCATCTCCTCGATGGACTCGTCCCGGGTGTGCTTGGCCAGCTTGTTGTAGCCCCAGTTGGCCTGCATCTTGGCGTGCAGGAAGTACTGGTTGATGGCGGTGAGTTCGCTGGTCAGCTGCTCGTTGAGGTACTCGATGACCCGTGCGTCACCCTGCATGGCGCTCCTCCTCGGCTCGACTGGGGCCGAGGCTAGTGGCACGGTCCGGGCCCGGCCGCACCCAGGTCGGCCTCAGCATGGGCAGCCTGTCCTCAGGCGGCGGGCTCGCGGAGCTCGAGGCCGTGCAGCGGGTCGACGGCGCGCAGCCGGTCGCAGATGCGGTCGAGGCAGTTGCCGCACCCGGTGCCCGCACCGCAGGCCTCGCCGACCTCCTCCTCGGTGCGCGCGCCCTCGTCGATCACGCCGGCCAGCTGGGTGTCGCTGACGGCGAAGCAGATGCAGACGTACACGCGCACTCCCGGGGCCGGGGAAGGAAAGGCACCCCTAAGTTAGCCGACCCTTAGCGGAACGCCAAGGGTCGTTGTGCCCATCTTCGGGAGCCGGGATGTGTGCGGCATCACCAGCAGGACGTCCCGCGACGGTCGGAGGACTCAGCTCGCCAGCGGGACGGCGGCCGGCCGGGGGGCCGTGAGGTCCTTGAGCAGGGCGATGTCCGCGGCGTGACCGGCCCAGGCGACGCCGTCCCGCTCCGACGGCGTCTCCACCACGACCGGGACGCCGGCCATCGACGGGTGCGCCAGCAGCTCGGCGAACGGGCCGGTGCCGTACTCGCCGCTGCCGATCGTGCCCTCGCCGATGGTGGTGTGCCGGTCGCGCCTGGAGCCGCAGTCGTCCAGGGAGTCGTTGGCGTGCACCAGGCCCAGCCGGCCGGGGCCCACGGTGGCCTCGAGCGCGTCCAGCGTGGCGGTCATGCCGCCGGGCACCGACAGGTCGTGACCGGCCGCCCAGGCGTGGCAGGTGTCGAAGCAGACGCCGACCAGGGGGTGGTGCTCGAGAGCCGCCAGGTACGGGCCGAGGTCCTCGACGGTGGCGGCCAGCGACCTGCCACCACCGGCCGTCGGCTCCACGAGCAGCCGCGGGCCGTCGGCCGGCGCCGCCTCCAGCACCGGCAGCAACCGCTCGTGCAGCTGGCGCAGGGCGTCCTCGTAGCGGTCCTCGCCGACGGCGGAGCCGGCGTGCACGACGACGCCCCGGCAGCCCAGCTGCGCACCCCGGGCGAGGTTGTGCGCGATCGAGGCGATCGACTGCTCGACGGTGGCCTCGGTGGGGGAGCCGACGTTGACCAGGAACGGCGTGTGGATGAACGACGGCACCCCGCGCTCGGCGCAGCCCTCGACGAAGAGGGCGTCCTGCTCCGCGTCACCGGCGGTGAGCTTCCACCCGCGGGGGTTGCCGACGAAGACCTGCACGGCCCGGGCGGCGACGGCGTCGGTGTAGGCCAGGCCGCCCTTGGCCAGCCCGCCCTTGATCTGGATGTGCGCGCCGATCGGCGGCACACCGGGGAGTGTGCGCAGTGTCCTCAGTCCTGTCCGAAGGTCACCAGGATCGTCACCGACGTGCCGATGTCGACCACCTCGCCGGCGCTGGGCGTCTGCCGCAGCACGCGGTTGCCGAAGAACTGGCTGACCTGCACCTGCAGGCCGGCGGCCCGGAGGGCGGCGGTCGCCTCCTCCTCGCTCCTGCCGACCACGTCGGGGACCGTCACCTGCGGCAGGCCGACCGACACCTGGATCGTGACGGTGCTCCGGTGCGGCGCGGCCTGGCCGGCGGCCGGGTCGACCGCCATCACCTCGCCGGGGTCGACGTCGGCGCTGCGCCCCTCGGTCCGCTGCACGGTGAACCCGAGGGCCTGCAGGTTGGCCGCCGCCTCGTCGGGCGACAGGCCGACGACGGCGGGGACGGCCACGGGCTCGTGCCCGCGGCTGACGTAGACGATCAGCTCCTGACCGCGCTTGAGCTCGGTGCCCGCCTCGGGCTCGAAGCCGGTCACGTGGCCGACGGGCACCTTGTTGTCGTAGTCCTGCACCACCTTGGACACGACCGGGATGCCGGCCTCGATCCGGCCGAGCACCTCCTCCTGCGGCCGACCCACCATCGCCGGGTCCACCTCGAACCGCTCGGGGCCCTTGGAGACGGTCAGCCGGACGTCGGTGCCGCGGATCGCCTCACCGCCGTCGGGGTCGGCGGCGATGACCACGCCCGCGTCGACCTCCTCGCTGAACTCCTCCGCGCAGCAGTCGGGGTCCAGCCCGGCCTCCTGCAGCAGGTCGATGGCGGCGGACTGCTCCTTGCCGGCGAGCGCCGGCACCGTCGTCCAGCGGCCGGAGCCCATCCACCAGCCGACGGCGCCGATGGTGATCGCCAGCAGCAGCACCACCGCGACGGCGAGGCGCGCGCGGCGGCGGCGGATGTGCTGGGGCACGCCGGGACGGCGCTGCTCCAGCGACGGGCGGCGGCCGGCGACGTCGGTGGTCGGGCCGGGGACCGTGCCGGGCAGCATCGAGGTGCGCGCGCCGCGACCCGGGCGGGTGCTCGTGGCGCCGAGCACCTCGGTGCCGTCGGAGGGGCCCGGGTCGCTGGGGTGCCGCGGACGGCTGGGCCGGTTGGTGGGGCGCAGTGTGCCGGGGCCGGCGGTGCTGCGGCCGGTGGGCACGGGGACCCGGTCGATGCCGAGGTCGCTGCGCACGTCCTCGAGGTCGGCGAGGAACGCGCCGGCGTCCAGCGGCCGGACGGCGGGGTCGCGGCGGGTGGTGCGCGCGACGAGCTCGTCGACCTCCCACGGGATGCCCGGCACCTCGTCCGACGGCCTGGGCATGTCGTGGTGCACGTGCTGGTAGGCCACCGCCAGCGGGGTGTCGCCGCCGTAGGGCGGGTGACCGGTGAGCATCTCGAACAGCACGACCCCGGCGGCGTACACGTCGCTGCGCGCGTCGGCCCTGCCGCGCTCGAGCTGCTCGGGGGAGAGGTAGGCGACGGTGCCGATGAGCACGCCCCCGGTGTGGCTGGTCTGTCCGGTGCCGGTGAGCGCGCGGGCGAGGCCGAAGTCGGCCACCTTCACGACCCCGTCGGCCCCGATGAGGACGTTCTCCGGCTTGATGTCGCGGTGCACGATGCCGGCCCGGTGCGCGGCGGTCAGCCCGGACAGCACCGGCTCGAGCACGGCGAACGCCTCGCCGATGGTGAGCCGGCCGCGGGCCTGCAGCAGGTCGCGCAGCGTGCGGCCGCGGACCAGCTCCATGACGAGGAACACCAGGCCCTGGTCGCTGCCCTGGTCGCTCACCGAGACGACGTTGGGGTGGCTCAGCATCGCCGCGGCCCGCGCCTCGCGGGTGAACCGGTCGACGAAGGTCGGGTCGTGCATGAGGTGCTCGGCCATGACCTTGACCGCGACCGTCCGGTGCAGCCGCAGGTCCTGGGCGGCGTAGACGGTCGACATGCCGCCGCGGGCCAGCCGCTCCTGGAGGTGGTAGCGCCCCTCCAGGACGAGGCCGACCGCGGGGTCGGTCACGGCGGTGTCCACCCGGTCGAGTGTAGGAGCGGCCGGGACGTCCGCCGCCCGCACACGCGGGTGTGACCGGTGTGGCGGTTCACCCGTCACACCCGTCCCCTCCTACCCGTCAGGCCGGGCCGAACGGACCCGGCCCCGCGGTCCCCTACAGGTCGAGGCCGGGGTAGAGCGGGTGCTCGTCCAGCAGCTCCGCGGCGGCGGCGCGGGTCCGCTCGGCCAGGCCCTCGGTGGTCGTGTACCCGGCCTTCGACACGCCGCCGTCCCGGGTGGCGGTGGGCGTGGTGCCCGACAGGACGTCGACGATCAGCTCGGCGGTGCGGTCGAACTCGGCCGCCCCGAAGCCGCGGGTGGTCAGCGCCGGGGTGCCCAGCCGGACGCCGGAGGTGTACCAGGCGCCGTTGGGGTCGGCCGGGACGGCGTTGCGGTTGGTCACGATGCCGGCGTCCAGGAGCGCGGACTCCGCCTGCCGGCCGGTGAGGCCGAAGGAGCTGACGTCGACGAGCACCAGGTGGTTGTCGGTGCCGCCGGTGACCAGCGTCGCCCCGCGGCGGGTCAGGCCCTCGGCGAGGCTCTGCGCGTTGTCGGCGACGGCCTGCGCGTAGCCGGCGAACTCCGGACGGCGCGCCTCGGCGAAGGCCACCGCCTTGGCCGCCATGACGTGCGGGAGCGGACCGCCCAGGACCATCGGGCAGCCGCGGTCGACGGCGTCGGCGTACTCCGGCTGGGCCAGCACCATGCCCCCGCGCGGACCGCGCAGCGACTTGTGCGTCGTCGTCGTGGTGACGTGGGCGTGCGGCACCGGGTCGAAGTCGCCGGTGAGCACCTTCCCGGCGACCAGGCCGGCGAAGTGGGCCATGTCGACGACGAGGGTCGCACCGACCTCGTCGGCGATCTCCCGCATCCTGGCGAAGTCGACCCGGCGCGGGTAGGCGGAGTAGCCGGCCATGAGGATCAGGGGGCGGAACTCGCGGGCCCGCTCCCGGACGACGTCGTAGTCGAGCAGCCCGGTCGCGGGGTCGGTGCCGTAGGAGGACTGCTCGAACATCTTGCCGCTGATGTTGGGCCGGAAGCCGTGGGTGAGGTGGCCGCCGGCGTCCAGCGACATGCCGAGCATCCGCTGGTCGCCCAGGGCGTGGCGCAGGTCGCTCCAGTCGGCGTCGGTGAGCTCGTTGACGTGCCGCACGCCGGCCTTCTCCAGGGCCGGCGCCTCGACGCGGGTGGCCAGCACCGCCCAGAAGGCGACCAGGTTGGCGTCGATGCCGGAGTGCGGCTGGACGTAGGCGTGCGGCGCGCCGAACAGCGCGCGGGCGTGCTCGGCGGCCAGCGCCTCGACGGTGTCGACGTTCTGGCAGCCGGCGTAGAAGCGGTGCCCGACGGTGCCCTCGGCGTACTTGTCGCTGAACCAGTTGCCCATGGTCAGCAGCACCGCGGGGCTGGCGTAGTTCTCGCTGGCGATGAGCTTGAGCGAGGCACGCTGGTCGGCGAGCTCGGCGCCGATGGCGTCGGCCACGCGGGGCTCGACGGCCCCGATGACGTCGAGGGCGCTGCGGTAGGCCGCCGACGCGGTGGCGGCGTCGAAGGCGGCGGTGGCGTCGGTCATGGGAGCCCTCCAGCGGGGGTCGACTCGGGGAGGTGCCCAGGCGCCCGGCGGGGGTGGTGCGGGCCGCTCCCCGGTGGTCGTGCCCACCTCGATGCGCCAGTCACGGCCCCGCAGCGATGGTAGCCGTGGCCGCGGGACCGGTCCCGCCGGTGTCCGTCGCCCGGGCGCCATAGGCTCGCTGCCCATGGAGACGCTCACCCCAGCGGAGGTCGCCGCCGTCCTCGGGGTCTCACCGAACCGGGTCCGTCAGCTGCTGCGCGAGCGCAAGCTCATGGCGGTGCCCGGGAGCGGCAACAGCAGGATCCCGGCGGACTTCCTGCAGGACGGCGCCGTCCTCAAGCACCTGCCGGGGCTCATCACCGTCCTCAGGGACGGCGGGTTCAGCGACGAGGAGGCCTTCGAGTGGCTGTTCCGGGCCGACGAGTCGCTGCCCGGCACCCCGGTCGAGGCGCTGCGCAACGACCGGCACACCGAGGTCACCCGCCGGGCCCAGGCACTGGCGTTCTGAGTCGCGCGTGGGCTCCCTGACGTACCTGGCGCTCCTGGCCGGCTGCCTGGTCGTCACCGCGCCGCTGGAGCTGGTCCTCCGGGTGCGGGTCTACGCGCGCTGGCGGCGGCTGCTGGTGGCCGTCGTCCCGGAGTTCGCCGTCTTCGTGGTCTGGGTGCTGTACGCGATCGCGCAGGGGCACTGGGACTACTCCGACCGCCTGACCCTGGGCGTCCGGCTGCCCGGCGGTCTCCCGGTCGAGGAGGTGCTGTTCTTCCTCGTCGTCCCGCTGTGCTCGGTGCTGGCGCTGGAGGCGGTGCGGAAGGTGACCGGCTGGGACGCCGGCTACCCGGCCGAGGAGGCCGAGCGGTGAGCTACTCGACGCTGGCGGTGCTCGCGGTGGTCGCCGTCCTCGTGGTGGACCTCGCGGTCTACCGGACGCGGATGGTCACCCGGCGGGTCTTCTGGGTGGCCTACGCGATCGTGGTCACCTTCCAGTTGCTGATGAACGGCGTGCTCACCGGGATGGAGGTCGTCGTCTACGCCCCGGACACCATCTGGGGCCCGCGGATCGCCTACGCCCCGGTCGAGGACCTGCTGTTCGGCTTCGCCATGGTCACCCTGACCCTGGCCAGCTGGGCGGCGGTCAACCGGCGGGCGAACACCCCCAGGCGGCGCGGCCTGGACACCCGCACCCGGCGGTCGAGCACCCGGTAGTCGGCGCGCTCGATCTCGGTGAGGATGCCGCCGTAGAGGTCGGTCGCGGCCCGCACGCAGTCGCGGGACTCCGGTGCGAGCATCGGCGTCCCGGGCGCGGCGTCGTCGTAGCGGCGCCGCACGATGGCCACCATCTCCCGCATCAGCGCGCGGAAGCGCGCGTCGTACCGCTTGGCCGCGAGCTGCTCGCGGGTCACGCCGTGCGCGGCCATGAGGTCGGCGGGCAGGTAGACGCGGCCGCGGTCGACGTCCTCGGCCACGTCGCGCAGGAAGTTGGTCAGCTGGAACGCCTCGCCCAGGGCGATGGCGTGCGGCTCGGCCTCCTCACGGGCCACGCCCCGCGCGGTGCCGAGGACCGGCAGCACCTGCAGCCCGATCACCGCCGCCGAGCCCCACATGTAACGGTCGAGGGCGTCCATGTCGGCGTAGCCGGTGACGTCGAGGTCGCTGGTCATCGCCGCCAGGAAGTCGACGAGGTGCTCGACGGCGATGTCGTACCGGCGGTAGGTGTGCACCAGCGCCAGGCGCACCGGGTCGCCGGACCAGCCGGCGTCGAGCTCCGCGAGCACCGCGCGGGACCAGGCGGCCAGGTCGCCGGCGGGGTCGGCGCCGGGGTGGTCGACCAGGTCGTCGGCGGTGCGGGCGGCGGCGTAGAGGGCGTGCACCGCCGGGCGGCGCTCGGGGGTCAGCAGCCGGGTGGCGAGGTGGTAGCTCTTGCCGTGCGCGGCGGCGATCGCGGCGCAGTGCCGGTAGGCGGCGTCGAGGCGCTCCTGCCGTTCCTCCCGCGTCGGCGGCGGCTGCAGCGTGGTCACCCCGCCCGTCCGTGCACGTCCGCCGGCGTGCGCCGTGCGGGTCCGCGGCTGTGCGCGGGGCCGGTGATCCGCTCGGCCGCGAGCCGGCCGCTGATGACGACCATGGGCACGCCCACCCCGGGCTGCACCGACGACCCGGCCAGCACGACGTTCTCCGGGCCGCGGCGGGGGAGGGTCGGCGTCCGGAACGGGCCGGTCTGGCCGAAGGTGTGGGCCAGCGCGAACGGCGTCCCGGCGGCCATGCCCTGCGCCGCCCAGGTGCGCGGGGTGTCCATGTGCTCGACCTCGATGCCGCCGGTCAGGCCGGTCCAGCCGCGCGCCTCCAGGGTGGCCAGCACCTCGTCGCGGTAGCGGGGGCCCAGCGCCGTCCAGTCCAGGTCGGGGTTGCCGCCGCTGTGCGGGTCCAGGTTGGGCGTGGGGGCGACGATGCTGAGCACCTGCCCGCCGTCGGGGGCCAGGCTGCGGTCGGTGGCCGACGGCATGCTCACCAGCAGGCTCGGGTCGCTCATGGGCCGGCCGGCGCGGGTCAGCTCCTCGAACACCTCCTCCCACGCGGTGCCGAAGCTGATGGTGTGGTGCGCCTGGCCGGGCAGCTCGGCGCGCACACCCACGTGCAGGGCGACGCAGGACGGCGAGTACACGGGCCGGCGCCGCCGGGAGGAGCCGGGCACCAGGCGCTCGGGCCGGTCCACGGTCACCACGACGGCGTCGGCCGGCAGCCGGTCCCCGTCGTTGAGCAGGACGCCGGTGACCCGCCGCCCGGACAGCTCCAGCTCCCGGACGGCGGTGCCGTACCGGAGGGCCACGCCGGCGTCGGCCGCCGCGGCCGCCAGTGCCCGCGGGACGGCGGCGATCCCGCCGACCGGGTGCCACACGCCGGCGCCGATGTCGAGCTGCGCGATGACCGCGTAGGCGGCGATCGCCCGCTGCGGGCTGACCCCGGCGTAGAGGGCCTGGAAGCTGAACAGCCGGCGCAGCCGGTCGTCGGTGAAGGCCCGCGCCACGTGCCGGGACAGCCGCCCGAACCCGCCGCGCCGGGCCAGCGCGACCAGCTCCGGCCCGAGCAGGTCCAGCGGGGTGTCGAGGTTGCGGTCGATGAAGGTGTCCAGCTGCAACCGGTAGAGCTCGGCCAGCTCGGCCAGGTAGCGGCGCAGCGCGGCGGCCTCGCCCGGCCCGCACAGCGCCTCCACCTCCGCGGCGAAGGCGGCCGGGTCGGCGTGCACGTCCAGGTGCGACCCGTCGGCGAACTGCGCGCGGTAGGTGGTGTCCAGCGGGACGAGGGGCAGCCGGTCCTCGAGCTCCTCCCCGACCGCGGCGAGGGTGTCGGCGACCAGCTCGGGGGCGGTGAACACCGACGGGCCGGTGTCGAGGGCGTAGCCGCGTTCCTCGATGCGGCCGGCGCGGCCACCGGGGCCGGGACCGCGCTCGACGACGGTGACCTCGCGCCCGGCGCCGCGCAGCCGCAGCGCGGCCGACAGGCCGGCCAGCCCGGCGCCCACCACGACCACGCGGTCGGTGCGCCCGGGCACGGTCCGGACCATCAGGCGGTGCGGGTGGTGGCGGCCACCGCGAGCGCGTCGAGCGCGGCCCGGGCGTCGCCGGCGAACGGGGCCTCCGCGATGGCGGTGCGCGCGAGGGCGGTGCGCTCGGCGATGCGCTCCTCCACCCGCGCGCGGGCGCCGGTGGTCTCGATGAGGGCCCGCAGCGCGTCGAGGTCCTCCGTCGAGGCGTCCGGGTTGCCGAGCAGAGCGGCCAGCAACCGGCGCCCGGCGTCGTCCGTCGCCTCCTCGGCGAGGGCGACGAGCAGGGTCTGCTTGCCCTCCCGGAGGTCGTCGTCGGCGGACTTGCCGGTGACCGACGGGTCGCCGAACACCCCGAGGACGTCGTCGCGCAGCTGGAACGCCTCGCCCAGCGGCAGCCCGATCGCGGTACAGGCCTCAGCGGCCCGCTCGCCGGCCCCGGCGATGGCGGCGCCGAGCTGCAGCGGCCGCTGGACGGTGTACCCGGCGCTCTTGTAGCGGGCGACGGTCAGCGCGCCCTGGGCGCCGGGCAGGCCGCCGGCGGCCCGCAGCAGGTCCAGGTACTGGCCCGCCGTCACCTCGGTGCGCATGGTGTCCCAGACCGCGCGGGCCCGGGTGAGGGTGGCGGGGGAGAGGCCCGAGCGGCGGAGCAGCTCGTCGGACCAGACCAGCGCCAGGTCGCCGACGAGGATGGCCGCGCCGACCCCGAACGTCCCGCCGTCCCCGGTGAGCCGCCCGTCACCGTGCCGGGCGGCGAAGCCCACGTGGGTGGCCGGGCGGCCGCGGCGGGTGAGGGCGCCGTCCATGACGTCGTCGTGGACCAGCGCGCTGGCGTGCACGAACTCCAGGGCCGCGACGGCGCGCAGCACGGCGGCGTCGTCCTCGGCCGGGCCCTCGCCGCGCGCCGCGCGCCAGCCCCAGTAGGCGAACAGCGGACGCAGCCGCTTGCCGCCGTCGGCCAGGGCGCGGACCTCGTCGACCACGGGCAGGAGGGCGGCGTCCATGGCGGTGAGGACGTCCCGCTGCTCGTCGAGGAAGCCGGCGAGGGCCAGGTGCACCGCGGCGCGGACGCGGTCCACCTCCGCGGCGGCCACGGGCGGGGCGTCGGGCAGGGCGGTGGTCCCGCGCGTGCGCGCCCCAGCGGTCATCGCCCAAGTATCGCCTGCCGGTGTGGCGGCCCGCGCGGCCTGTGGGACGTCCTCGATCAGGGTCAACGGGCCAGCCTCCTCGTTCCGCGCGTGCACACGTCCTCCGTCCTCTTCGCCCGACGACACCGGGTGGATGCAGCCATCGCGGGGGAACTCGATCCGTATCCTCGGGGCCCATGACCGGCACCGTGCGGGACCTGCTCGCGGAGGCGCGGCCGACCTGGTCGTTCGAGTTCTTCCCGCCCAAGACCGCCGACGGTGCGGCCCAGCTGTGGACGGCGCTGCGTGAGCTCGAGCGGCTGCGGCCGTCGTTCGTGTCGGTCACCTACGGCGCCGGCGGCTCCACCCGCGAGGGCACGGTGTCGGTGACCGAGCGGATCGCCACCGAGACGACGATGACGCCGCTGGCGCACCTGACCGCGGTCGACCACAGCGTCGCCGAGCTGCGGCACGTGGTCAGCAGGCTGGCCGCCGCCGGGGTGCGCAACCTGCTGGCGCTGCGCGGCGACCCGCCCGGCACCGACCCGCAGGCGGAGTGGGTGGCCCATCCGCAGGGCCTGACCTACGCCGCGGAGCTGGTCGAGCTCATCCGCTCGATGGGCGACTTCAGCGTCGGGGTGGCCGCCTTCCCCGAGCGCCACCCGCGCTCGCCGGACTTCGACACCGACGTCGAGATGTTCGTCCGCAAGTGCCGCGCCGGGGCTGACTTCGCCATCACGCAGATGTTCTTCCGGGTCGAGGACTACCTGCGGCTGCGCGACCGGGTGGCCGGCCGCGGCTGCGACGTCCCGATCATCGCCGGGGTGATGCCGGTGACCAACGCCCGGCAGATCACCCGGATCGTGCAGCTGTCCGGCCAGGCGTTCCCGGCCCCCCTGGCCGCGCGCTTCGCCGAGCTGGACGGCGACCGGCCCGAGGACAAGGCGGCCGTGCGTGCCTACGGCGTCGAGGTGGCCACCGACCTGTGCCGGACGCTGCTGGACGAGGGCGTGCCCGGCATCCACTTCATCACCATGAACCGCTCGACGGCCACGCGCGAGGTGTACGCCAACCTGACCGCGGTCCCCGCCGTCCACTGACCGGCGCCGCCCCCAGCGCCGCGGCGGCCTCGGCGGCGGCCCGGCGCAGCGCCTCCCGCTCGGCGGCGTAGCCACCGACCACCCCGACCACCGGCAGGTTGGCCAGGAAACGGTGACGCAGCTTGCCCTTGGGGCGGGCGTCGAGGGTCTCGTCGATCCGGCTGAGCAGTCGGGCCACCCGCCACAGCGTGCGGACGTTGCCGCGGACGCCGGCCCGGTCGTCCCGCGCCCCGAGGGCCTCGTCGGCGTAGGTGCCCCTCGCGCGCTGCAGCAGCGGCCGCACCTCCTCCACGGGCAGCTCCCGGCCCAGCAGCACCCGGGCGAGCAGCGACACCCGCTCGGCCGGGTCCTCGACGCCGTGCTCGGCGGCGACCCCGCCCACGACGAGGGCCTGCACCGCCGCCCCGACGGTGTTCTGCAGCGGCAGCAGGTCGGCGAGCTTGCCGGCGAACCGCGGGACCGCGCTCACCCCGGCGGCCACCCGGGCCACGCGGTGCGCCCACCACCGCGTGCGCTCGGCCTGCGGCAGCGCCGGGGGCCGGCCCAGCCGGCGGACCAGCGGGGCGGTCAGGCGGTCGACCCGCCGGAGGACGTCGACGACGACCGCATCGCTGATGGCTGCCATGAGCGGGTCCTACCCGCCGGTGCCGCCGGTCCATGCGGATCCGCGGGCGTGCCCGTCGGTCGTCGGACCGGGGTGTCCGTCCACCGGCCGCCATCGGCAGCGCGGCCGCGGACTCCTGCCCAGCGGGCGCCTCACCCCGCGGGCTCAGCCCGCGCGCAGCCGCCCGCAGTCCGCGGCCACCGGTGCGACGAGCTCGCCGGGCCCGAGCACCTCGACCACCAGGCCCGCGACGAGCGGGTCGGACGGCAGCTCCTCGTGGCCGGTCCGGGCGTCGGCGCACACCGACTGCACCGGCACGTTCAGCGCCCCGTCCAGCCGGGCCGACTCCGGCGGGGTGACCGTCCGGTCGGCCGTCGTCCAGACCGACACCCAGTCCGGGCCCGCCGGGGTCTCGTCCCCGGCGTTGAGCGCGGCGACCAGCGCGCTGCGCGTGGTCATCTGCCGGCACCCCTCCGGGCACCGGTCCGGGGCCACGGTGGCGGCGAGGTCGGCGACGGTCGTGCCGTGGTGCGGCGAGCCGAGGGTGACGACGCGGCGGGCCAGGTGCGCGCCGCCGTCGGCGGCCCACAGCCGGGCGACGAGCCCGCCGGCCGAGTAGCCGACGACGTCGACGCTGTCGGCACCGGTGCGGGCGAGGGCGTCATCGACGGCCGCGGCCAGCGCGTCGGCCGCCCGGGTGAGGTCACCGGTGCCGTCGCCGGGCAGGGCGACCACGGTGGCGTCGCGGCCCTCGGCGCCCAGCCGGTCGGCCAGCGGCTGCAGCGCGGCCGTCGAGCCGCCGTACCCCGGGACGAGCACCACCGGGCCCGGCCGCTCCGCGACCGCCGCCGTCCCGGCGCCCCCGGGGTCGCCGCCCCGCAGCAGCAGCACCGCGCCCACTCCCAGGGCGGCGACGACGGCGAGGGCGACGGCCCCCAGGAGGAGACGACGGGACGTCGGGGAACCGGCGGGCACCCGCCCACTGTCCCCGGTCTCGCCGGCGCAGGCCGCGCCTGGTGGACTGCCGGCGTGGGCAGGACGCCGTGCTGAGCCGGGACGAGTACCTCGCCGCGTGGTCGCAGTGGCACGGCGGGACCGACCCCGCGGACAGCCGACTGGTCCGGGGCTGGCTGTCGGCCGCCTACACCGCGGCCCGCCCGCTGGCCGGGGTGCCCCCGATCGCGGCCACCGCGCTCGGCCTCGCCGTGGCGGTCGCCGCCGTCGTCCCGGCCTGGGCCGGAGGTGCCTGGCTGATGGTCGCCGGGCCGCTGGTCGGCGTCTCCGCCGCCCTGGACTCCCTCGACGGTGCGCTGGCCATCGCGACCGGCCGGGCCTCCCGCCGCGGGTTCGTCCTCGACTCCGCGGTCGACCGGCTCAGCGAGGCCGCCTTCGCCGCCGCGCTGTGGGCCGCCGGGGCGCCCGGCTGGCTGGCCGCGGCCTACGGCGGCCTGTGCTGGCTGCCCGACTACCTGCGCGCCCGGGCCGGGCAGGCCGGGGTCACCGAGACCGGCGCCGTCTCGGTCTGGGAGAGACCGACGCGCGTGGCGATGACCGGCTTCACCCTCGGCGGGGCCGGTGTGCTGTCCGGCCCGGGCCTCGCGGCGGAGGTGGTGACGACCGGCGCCGCCGTGGGGTGCCTGCTCGGCGTCGTCGGCGTCGCCCAGCTCGGGGTGGGGCTGCGCCGGGCGCTGGCCGACTGACTCGGCTCGGCAGCGACCGGGGGCGCCTCTAGGCTGGTCGCGGCCCGGCACCCCCGCCGTCCAGCTCGACCCGACACCGCGCGGGCCGTCTCAGCGACCGTCCCCGAGGGAGCCCCCGTGCCCGTCGTCGTCACCGGATCCATCGCCACCGACCACCTCATGACCTTCCCCGGGAAGTTCACCGAGCAGTTCGTCGAGGGGCAGATGGAGAACGTCTCGCTCTCCTTCCTCGTCGACGACCTGGTGCAGCACCGGGGCGGCGCGGGCGCGAACATGGCCTACGGGCTGGGCCTGCTGGGGCTGGCGCCGGTGCTGGTCGGCGCGGTGGGCAGCGACTTCGCCGACTACGAGGCGTGGCTGTCGCGGCACGGCGTCGACACCGGCAGCGTGCACTGGTCGGAGCTCAAGCACACCGCGCGGTTCGTGTGCACCACCGACGCGGTGAACAACCAGATCGCCTCGTTCTACTCGGGCGCGATGAGCGAGGCCGCGTCCATCGAACTGGCGCCGGTCGCCCGCCGGGTGGGTGAGCCCGACCTCGTCGTCGTCGGGCCCAACGACCCCACCGCGATGGTGCGGCACACCCAGGAGTGCCGGGACCGCGGCTACCGCTTCGCCGCCGACCCCAGCCAGCAGCTGGCCTGGGCCGACGGTGCCATGATCCGCGAGCTGGTGGACGGCGCCGACCTGCTGTTCACCAACGAGTACGAGGCGGCGCTGCTGCTGCAGAAGACCGGCTGGAGCGACGCCGAGGTGCTCGACCGGGTCGGCACCTGGGTCACCACCCGGGCGTCGGCCGGCGTGCGGGTGCGGCAGGCCGGGGCCGAGCCGATCTCGGTCATCGCCGTCCCGGAGACCAAGCCGGTGGAGCCGACCGGCGGCGGCGACGCCCTGCGGGCGGGGTTCATCGCCGGGCGGATGTGGGGCCTGGGCTTCGAGCGGGCCGCGCAGCTCGGGTCGGCCGTGGCCACCGAGGCCGTCGAGGTCGTCGGCACGCAGGAGTACGAGCTGCACAAGACGCCGTTCCTGGAGCGGTTCGCCGCCGCGTTCGGCGCCGACGCCGCCGACGAGGTCGCCCCCCACCTGCCGGGCTGAACCCGGTCGCGTCCGGGCCCGGGAGCACCTCCTGCGCACCGCACGGGCTCTCGCGGCCCCGGACGGCACCACCTGTGCGCCGGACGGGGGCCGGGTGCGGGGTGCTGCTACTCCTCGCGGAGCTGGGCGCCGATGGAGGGGTCGTCGTTCCAGCGGCGGTAGGAGATGCGCCGGATCTCCTTGACCTCGCCGATCGTCGTCCACTCGTTGCCCCCGAGGCGGGCCAGCGGCTGCAGCTCCTCGATCCGGGGCCGGCCGTCGCGGACCGCGCGTTCCCACACGCTGATCACCTCGACCCGGCCGAAGACGACGGTGCTGTCACCCAGCCGCAGCGTCGAGTGCAGCGTGCACTCCACCGCGACCGGGGACCCGGCCACCCGCGGCACCGACACCCGTTCGCCCGGCTCGAGCCGCACGCCGCACTCGTCGGCCTCGCTCACCCCGCGCGGGAAGTCCGTGCCCGTGGCGTTGACCTGCTCGAACAGCCACTCCGGGGTCAGGCTGACGGTGAACTCACCCGTGGCCTCGACGTTGCGCAGCGAGTCCTTGCGCCCGACGGAGGTGAACTGCACGACCGGCGGGTCGACGCAGGCCACGGTGTAGAAGGAGTGCGGCGCCAGGTTCACCACCCCCTCGGCCGACCGGCTGGTCACCCAGGCGATCGGGCGGGGCACGACGACCGAGTTCAGCACCCGGTAGAAGGCGCCGCTGTCCATGGTCGCCGGGTCGAACTGCACGCGGGTGGTCGGACCGGTCACCGGGCCATCGTCTCCCGCACCGCCCCGGTGGCGCCGACCGGGCGGCCGCGCCAGGACAGCGAACCCCGGCGCCGTCCGGCCAGCGAGCCGGCCAGCAGGACGTCGAACAGCAGCACCGACAGCGGGTGGGCGAGGGAGTCCGGCCACACCCGCGTGCCGGTGACCGCCGCCGACACCGCCCGCCCGGCGACCCCGGCCGCGTAGCCGGCCAGCCCGGCCCGGGAGCCCCGCAGGGCGGCGAGCGCGGGGAGCACCTCTACCGCGGTCAGCCCGGCGGCGACCGCGGCGCTCGCCACCGGCGACCCGCCGACCGAGGCCCACAGCGACTTGGCGTACCCCGCGCGCAGCTCCGGCCAGCCCGAGTACATCCGGCACGCGGCCAACCGCGACCCGTCGGCCGGCGCCGCCCGGCCCCCGGCCCGCTTCACCGCCCGCGCCAGGGCGACGTCCTCGATCACCTCCCCGCGCACCGCGCCGTGCCCGCCGGCGGCGGCGTAGCCGGCCCGCGTGAGCACGAGGAATTGCCCGTTGGCCGCGGTCAGCGACGGTCGGGGGGAGCGCTCGGCCAGCCGCAGGGGCAGGGTGGTCATCCACAGCCAGGGGCCGAGGGGCTGCACCAGCCGCTCGGCGAGCGTTCCGGTGACCGGCCGGGGCCAGGGGGAGACCAGGGCCAGGCAGTGCCGGTCGAGCAGCGCCACCGCCCCGGCCACGGCGTCCGGGAAGAGCCGGACGTCGGCGTCGACGAACACCAGCACGCCGTCGTCGGTGCCGTGGTCCTCCGCGGCCGCGCCGACGGCGCAGGCGTGCGGCTTGCCCAGCCAGCCCACCGGCGGCTCCGGCGCGGTCACCAGCCGCACCCGCGGGTCGGTCACGGCGCGGACCACCGCCGCGGTGCCGTCGGTGGAGCCGTCGTCGACGACCACCACACGCAGGTCCGGCACCCCCTGCTGCGCGAGGACCGCCGCCAGGCAGCCGCCGACCTGCGCCTCCTCGTCGCGCACCGGCAGCACGACCGTCACCGGCCGGCGCACCGGCGGCGGGTGCCCCGGGGGACGGCGCAGCAACGCGGCGTTGACCGCGGCGTGCAGCGCACCGGCGACGGCCACGCCGGACAGGACCGGCAGCAGGCGCCCGCTCACCGGCTCGGGGTCCGCCGGGTCTGGACGGCCAGCGCCACGAGGACGGGGACGGCGAGGACGACGCCCCACGCCGCCGAACCCGGCAGGCCCAGCCAGCCGGCGTGCGCCAGCGCCCCGCCCAGCGTCATCCAGCCCAGGGCCAGCAGCGGGGCGCCGTCACCGACGCGGGCGGGCGTGGCCGCGGTGCGGGCGACGAGCACGTCGAGCAGCGTCATGAGCACCAGCCCGGCCAGGAGCCAGCCGGCCAGGTTGGTCAGCGGCACCGTGTCGATGCCGGGGAGGGACGGCTGCGGGTGCGCCCACGTCCAGTAGCCGGCCTGCACCATCTGCGGGTCGAGCACGACGTCCCAGGCGGCGAAGACCGCCGCGGCGACGGCGACGCGCGCCGGCCGGCGCCGGGACGGACGCAGGCCACGGGTCAGCCGGGCGCCGAGCAGCCAGCTCGGCCAGGCCATCATCAGCCAGGCCAGCGGCACCAGGAACGGGACGCCGAACAGCGTGGGACCCAGGTCGTCGCTGTAGGTGTACTGCCCGTACGGGACGCCGGTGGCCAGCCCCACGGCCTCGAAGGCCACCGCCGTCGCCGCGGTGACCAGCAGGACGCCGACGCCGGTGCGCGCGCCCCGGCCGAGCCCGGCGTGACCGACCGACAGGGCGGCGCCGAGCAGCACGATGGTCCAGCTGACGGTGTTCCGGACCTCACCGGCGGTGAGCGGGTAGGAGATCGCGACCAGCACCAGCAGCCCGGCCAGCGCCCAGGGCACGACGTCGGCGGCGCGGCGCGACCGCGGCACGGCGAGGGTCACCGCCGGCTCCGCACCCGGCGGGCCAGCCGGCCGGCCGCCTCGCGGGCCCGCTGCGGCAGCCGCCGGTCGCCGAGCACGACGCGGGCCGCCGTCCTGCCCGAGTTGCCCGACACGCCGCCGCCGGGGTGGGTCGAGGCGCCGGCCAGGTAGAGGCCGGGCAGCCCGGGCACCCGGTAGCCGGACAGGGCCGGGGTGGGCCGGAAGGCGAACATGCTGGCCAGGCCCATCTCCACGTGCATGACGTTGCCACGCAGGAGGGACAGTTCCCGCTCCAGCAGCACCGGCGTCTGGACGTACAGTCGCTGTACCGAAGCGGCGAAGCCGGGAGCGTAGCGGTCGACGGCCGCGACCAGACGCTGCGCCTCGGTGTCGGCGAGGGCGTCCCAGTCCGCGCCGTCGGCCGGCTCGTACGGGTACCACTGGCCCCAGACGGTGACCACGTGCTGCCCGGGTGGGGCGAGGGTGTCGTCGGTGGCCGAGAAGCACATCGCCAGCGGCACCGGCTCCCGCGGCAGCCGGCCGGCCCGCCAGTCGCCGTGGGCGGCGGCCAGCTGCGCGCGGTCGGTGCACAGCAGCTGCAGCCCGCCCTGGGCCAGCTCCTCGGGCACGCCCGGGTAGACCGGCGGGGAGTCGGTGAGGGCGCGCAGCACCAGGCCGAAGCCGTTGCCCAGCGGCGGGGCGGCGTCGGCCAGGGCCGGCGGGGCGTGCTCGCCGGCCAGGTCGCGGGTCGCCAGCACGTGGCAGGCGGCGACGACCACCGGCGCGGCGATCCGCCGTCCCGACCTCGTCTGCACACCGGCCACCCGGCCGTCGTCGACGAGCAGCCGGGCGGCGCCGTCGCCGAGGGTCACCCGCCCGCCGTCGGCCTCCAGCCGGCGGCGCAGGGCGGCGGTCAGGCCCCCGGAGCCGCCGACGGGGTGCCCGGGCGGGACGTCGTGCAGCAGCGTCGCCCAGGCGACCATCGCCGCGGTGCCCGGCTCGGACGTCGGTGGCCCCGACTGCGCGCCGAACCAGGCCAGGGCCGCCTTGAGCCGCTCACTGGTGAACCAGCGGTCCAGCAGCGCGTCGCCGGACCCGAGGAAGTCGACGGCGAGGTCCCCGCCGGGGGTGCGCGGCCGGCCCTCGGCCGGGGCGCCGAGCGGCCAGAACGAGCGCAGCAGCCCGGCGGCGTCCGGCCGCCGGCCGAACGAGGCGACCACGGCCCGGCTGCGGGGCGCCCACACCTCGACGAAGCGCCGGTAGGCGGCGGCGTCGGCGGCGCCGCAGGCGGCCTCGATCGAGGCGCAGGTGGCGTCCAGGTCGACGGAGAAGACGAGTGGCCGGCCGTCGGGACCGGGGGCGCCGGGGGAGGGCGCGGGGGCGAAGCCCCAGGGGTCGCAGTCCAGGTAGCGCAGGCCGTGCGCGACCAGGTCGAGCTCCTCGACGATGCCGCTCTGCCGGATGATCACGTGCGCGCTGGAGCCGCGGTCGACACGGACGCCGGGCCACCGCTCGACGGTGGAGACCGCGCCGCCCAGCACCTCGTCGGACTCGACCACCTCCACGGCCAGCCCGGCGCGGGCCAGGTAGCAGGCCGCGACCAGCCCGTTGTGCCCGGCGCCGACGACGACGGCGTCAGTGGTGACGTCGGCGGTGGCGGTGGCCTCGGCCCTCACGCGCGGTCGGACCGGGGGGCCGGCGGCCGCAGCGGCAGACGGGCGCCGAGGATCGCGAAGGGCCGTGAGTCACCGGGGAAGTGGTGGTTGCGGGCGAGGTCGACGAAGCCGTCGGCGTGGTACAGCCGGAAGGCCTTGGTGTCGTTGTCCGGGGTCGACAGCAGCGCCGCCGGGTACGGCAGGTCGGCCACCAGCGCGTGCAGGAGCTGTCGGCCCAGCCCGCGGCTCTGGTGGTCGGGGTGCACGTGCAGCTCGCAGACCTCGAAGGCGCCCGGCAGCCAGCGCTTCGCCGTCCGCCGGTCCAGCGCCGCGCGCACCTGGTCGTGCCACCACTGCCCGGGGGCCACGAGGTAGCCGTAGCCGAACCCGACCAGTTGCTCGCCCTCCGGTGTCTGGACGAAGGCCCCCACGGCCCGGAAGCCGGGGCGCTCGGTGTGCTGGATCGCGTAGCCGTAGCGGCCGGCGACGACCGACGGTGAGTAGCCCATGGCCGCGCCGTAGATCGCCAGGGCGTCGTGCATGTGCTCGCGCAGCCAGGTGGTGGGCAGCTCGGTGACCCGCGCGGCCGGGGTCGTGCCGGTCACGGTGCCTCCCCGTCGGCGCCGGGCGCCCCCGTGCCGGTGGGCGCCCCGCCCGTGCGGGACCGCACGTGCCCGGTCACGAGGACACCACCCCCACCGGGGTGAGGGGGCCGGTGCCGACCTCGGCTGCGGTGCCACAGGTCAACCGGAGCAGCTCCTCGTAGGTGGTGGGGAAGACCGCGTGCGGGTGCCCCGCCGCGACCCACACCCGCTCGTGGCGGGCCAGTTCGATGTCGACCAGCGTGCCGATGGGCTCGGGGTGGCCGATCGGGGCCACGCCGCCGATGGGCTGGCCGGTGTGCCGGCGGACGAAGTCGGGGGAGCCCGGCCGCATGCGGGGGACCCCGAGCAGCGCGGCCACCTGGGGGACGTCGACCCGGTGCGCGCCGCTGGTGAGCACGAGCAGCGGCACGCCGTCGACGTCGAAGACCAGGCTGTTGGCGATCGCACCGACGGGGACGCCGAGCTGTGCGGCGGCCGCGGCGGCGGTGCGGGCGCTCTCGGGCAGCTCGAGCACCTGCCCGGCCGCACCGGAGTCGGCCAGGAGCCGGGCGATGGCGGCCACCCGTGGGTGCTCGGGTCGGCTCATGGGGCCGATCCTGCCATCGGCCCGGGCGGCCCGCCGCCGCGCGCGGCGCGGGGTCCGCCCATTCCTGCGCGTCCCGCTTGACGCCGTCGGCAGGGTCCGGTCTACTCGACGTCGTTCGAACACGCGTTCGAACGACGTGCCGGCCTCCCACCGCTCCCGGGTCCTTCCCCACCCGGAGCGGTGGACCGGGGCCGGCCGGTCGGCGCAGAGCGGTGGGGAGTCTGTCATGAGCCGGGTGCTGGGTGGGGTCGGCGGTCGGGTCGGCGAGGAGGTGCAGGTCGAGCGGGGGCCGCTCGGTCCGGCACAGTTCTGGCGCGGGCAGTCGCGGTACGTCGTGGGCGAGCTGCTCGACTCGTGGGTGGAGACGGCGCCGTGGTGGCAGCGCGACGCCGCGGTGGCCGGTGGCGCCTCGGCCGAGCTGGTCGCCACCCGTGAGGTGTGGCGGCTGGAGGCGGTCCGGGCCGGCCGGTCACGGATGAGCTTCGCCGGCGTCTTCGACCTGACCTGGGAGCCGACGGTCAACCGGTGGTCGCTCGTGCGGGTGCACGACTGATGGGCGCCGCCCACGTCATGGCCGACCAGCTGCCCCTGCCCCCGCCGCTGCCCGCTGCGGCCGTCCAGCTGCTCGACCAGGCCTCCCGGGCGCTGGACGAGGCGGCGGCGAGCTCCGACCCCCGGCAGCGTTACGCCACCGCCCACCTCGGCGCCCTCCGCGCCGCCGCGGCGGTGCTGGCCGCCCGCACCCGTCCGGAGGGCGGCCGCCGCCGTCCGCGCAGCGCCTGGGTGCTGCTCGGCCAGGTCGCCCCGGAACTGGGGGAGTGGGCCACCTTCTTCGCCGCCGGCGCCGCCAAGCGGGCCGCTGCCGAAGCCGGGCTGTCCCGGGCGGTCACCGAGCGCGAGGCCGACGACCTCGTCCGCGACGTCCGCGCCTTCCTCGCCGTGGTCGAGAACAGCCTGGGGGACACCCCGGTGGCCGAGTCGCCCCGGCGGGCGCGCCCCCGGGTGGTCGGCGGCTCCGAGCACCGCCGCCGGAGGTGAGTGCCGACCCCTTCGTCCACCTCCACGTCGCCTCGGGCTACTCCATGCAGTACGGGGCCAACCACCCGGCCGACCTGGTGAACCGGGCCGCCGAGCACGGCATGCGTGCCCTGGCGCTGACCGACCGCGACGGTCTCTACGGTGCGGTGAAGTTCGCCCTCGCCTGCCGGGCGGCCGACGTGCGCCCGGTCTTCGGGGTGGACCTGGCCGTGGTCCCGGCGGTCGACTCGACCGTCCCGCCGGCCCTGGCGCCGGTCCTCGGGGAGGGACACTCACCGGGGCTGACCCGCGCGCGCCGGCCGGGTGCACCTGCCGTGCCGGCCGGCGCGGGCCGCCGCGTGCCGGCCCGCGGCGGGGCCAGCGTCGACCCGCGGCTGCCCCGGGTCACCTTCCTCGCCAGGGACGGCGCCGGCTGGCGCTCGCTGTGCCGGCTCACCAGCGCCACCCACCTGCGCGGTACGCGCGGCGAGCCGGTGAGCTCGCTGGCGCTGGCCGCCGAGCACGCCGCGGGGCTGGTCGCGCTGCTGGGTCCCGACTCGCCGGTGGGGCGGGCGCTGGCGGCCGGCCGGGCCGACGTCGCCGCCGCGCGGCTGGCGGCCTGGCGCGCGGTCTTCGGCGCCGGGTCCCTGGTGCTGGAGGTCGTGCACCACCGCGGCCGGGGCGACCGTTCCCGCGCCCGGGCGCTGATGCGCTTCGCCGCCGCCGAGGGGGTGCCGGTGGTGCTGACCAACGCGGTCCGCTACGTCGACGCCCTCGACGCGCCCACCGCCGACGTCCTCGACGCCGCGCGGCGGCTGGTCCCGCTCGACACCCGGCACGTCGACCGGCGCACCGCCGAGGGCTACCTGAAGTCGGGCAAGGAGATGGCCGAGGTCGCCGAGGACCTCGTCGGCCCCGACCGCGACGCGGTGCTGCGGTTGCTGGAGCGCACCGCCCGGCTGGCCGAGCAGTGCGCCGTCGACGTCCGGGCCGACCTCGGCATCGGCACCGTCCGCTACCCCGAGCTCGACGTGGTCACCACCCCGGCCGAGCAGGGGATGAGCCCGTCCCAGGTGCTGCGCGCCCGCTGCGAGGCCGGGCTGGGCCGGCGCGGGATGGCCCTGACCGAACGGGTGCGGGTGCGGTTGGAGGAGGAGCTGGGGGTCATCGACGCCCTCGGCTACCCGTCCTACTTCCTCACCGTCGCCGACGTGGTCGACCTCATCTCGAGCTTGAGGGTCCGCGCGGCGGCGCGTGGGTCCGGCGCCGGCAGCCTGGTCACCTACCTGCTCGGCATCTCCGACGTCGACCCGATCCGCTACGGCCTGCTGATGGAGCGCTTCCTCTCCCCGCTGCGCCACCAGCTGCCCGACATCGACATCGACGTGGAGTCCGCGCGCCGGATGGAGGTCTACGACGCGGTCATCGACCGCTTCGGCGCCCACCGGGTCAGCTGCATCTCGATGATGGACACCTACCGGGTGCGGCACGCCATCCGCGACGTCGGTGCCGCGCTGGGCCTGCCGCCGGCGGAGATCGACGCCGTCGCCAAGGCCTTCCCGCACATCCGGGCCAACCAGGTGCACGCCGCGCTCAAGGACCTCCCGGAGCTGCAGGCCAGCCGGCTGGGGTCGCGACGGTCCGGCGGCAGCGGTGGTCTGGACCTGCTGTTCGACCTCGTCGCCCGGCTCGACGGCCTGCCCCGGCACATCGCCTTGCACCCGTGCGGGGTGCTGCTCTCCGACGCCACGCTGCTCGACCGCACCCCGGTGGAGAACAGCTACCTCGGGTATCCGATGAGCCAGTTCGACAAGGACGACGTCGAGGAGCTCGGGCTGCTCAAGCTGGACCTGCTCGGCATCCGGATGCAGTCGGCGATCGCGCACGCCCTCGACGAGGTGGCCCGGATCGACGGCGAGACCGTCGACATCGACGCGGTGCCCCGCGACGACCCGACGACGTTCGAGCTGATCCGCAGCACCCGGACCCTCGGCATGTTCCAGATCGAGTCACCGGGACAGCGCGAGCTGGTCGGCAAGTTCGGGCCGGAGACGTTCGAGGACATCATCATCGACATCTCGCTGTTCCGCCCCGGGCCGGTGAAGAGCGACATGGTCACCCCGTTCCTCATGGCCCGGAACGGCTGGCGGGAGACGGTCTACCCGCACCCCGACCTCGCCTTCGCCCTCGAGGAGACCGCCGGGGTGGTGGTCTTCCACGAGCAGGTGCTGCAGGTCGTGGCGCGGATGACCGGCTGCACCCTGGCCGAGGCCGACGAGGTGCGCCGGGCGCTGGGCGAACGGGACGCCCACCCCGAGGTCCGCGCCTGGTTCGTGCCGCGGGCCCTGGCCGAGGGCTACCCGCCGGAGGTGGCCGAGCAGGTGTGGGAGGTGCTGGTCGCCTTCGGCTCGTTCGGCTTCTGCAAGGCCCACGCCGCGGCCTTCGCCCTGCCCACCTACCAGTCCGCGTGGCTCAAGGCGCACCACCCGGCGGCCTTCCTGGCCGGGGTGCTGACCCACGACCCGGGCATGTACCCGAAGCGGCTGATCCTCGACGACGCCCGCAACTTCGGCGTCCGGGTGCTGGGCCTGGACGTCAACGCCTCGACCGGCGTCTACCGCGTCGAGCGGATCCCGGGCGGCGAGGACGACGTCGGGGCCGGGGCCGGTGTGGCCGACCCGCCCGGCTGGCGGCGTCCGGAGTGGATGCCGGCGTCGATGCCCGACCCGTCGCGGTACGGCATCCGGCTGTCCCTGGCCGACGTCAAGGGCATCTCCGACGACGAGGTGGCCCGCGTCGTCGCCGGGCAGCCCTACCGCTCGCTGACCGACTTCTGGCACCGGGCGTCGGTGTCCCGGCCGGTGGTGGAACGGCTGGTGCTGGCCGGCGGCTTCGACTCCCTCTACGGCTTCGGGGTGCGCGACCGCGAGGCAGGCCGACCCACCCGCACCAGGCGGCAGGTCACCCGCCGGGACCTCCTGCTCCAGATCGGTGAGCTGGACCGGTGGAGCCGCAGCGGCGCGAAGGCGGGCTCCAGCGGGCAGCTCACCCTCGACCTCATGGGGCTGGAGCTCCCGGAGGAGGAGGCCGGTGCGGAGGAGCCGGGCCTGAGCTGGGCGGCGAGCAGCGGGCTGCCCGAGTTCACCGACGCCGAGCTGGTCCGCGCGGAGCTGGAGGTGCTGGGCCTGGACGCCAGCCGGCACGTCGTCGACTTCTACCGGCCGTTCCTCGCCGCGATCGGCGCGGTGCCGGCCGGGGACCTGCTCGGCAGCCGCAGTGGCGCGGAGGTGCTCGTCGCCGGGGTCAAGGTGGCGACCCAGACGCCGCCGATCCGGTCCGGACGCCGGGTGGTGTTCGTGACCCTCGACGACGGCACCGGCTGCACCGACTCCACCTTCTTCGAGGACGCGCAGGGGCCCTACGCCGCCACGGTCTTCCACTCGTGGCTGCTGGTCATCCGCGGTGTGCTGCGCCGCACCGGTCCGCGCGGGGTCTCGCTGCGGGCCACCGGGGCGTGGGAGCTGCCGGCGCTGCACGAGGCGTGGGAGACCGGCGGCGTGGCGGCGGTCGCCGAGCACATGGCCCGCCCGGGGGAGTACACCGAGGCGGCCATCACCGGGGCGGCGGCCTCCCGCGGCTCCCGCCCGGTGGTGGTGAGACCGGTGCTCGTCCACCCGACCGGTTTCCGGATGTCGCCCTACGCCGACATCAAGCCCGCCGGGGACGACGCCGCCACCGCGGCGCGGCGGGCAGCTGCGGCGCCGCGCAAGCTGTGGCACTCCAGCCCCGGGAGCTCGGGCCACTGACAGCAGGCAGCCGGGCGCGGCCGTGCTGCCCGCCGGGACGAGCGGCCCGCCCAGCCGGGGAGGATGCCGCGGTGACACGCGACCTGCGGGTGTGCTTCGTCGGGGACTCCTTCGTCGCCGGCGTCGGTGACCCCGAGCACCTGGGCTGGGTCGGGCGGCTCTGCGCCCGCACGCACCGGGCGGGGCAGCCGCTGACCGCCTACGGCCTCGGGGTGCGCCGGCAGACCAGCCGGGACGTCCGCGCCCGCATCGCCGCCGAGTGCGCCCCGCGGTTGTCGGCCGAGTGGGACAGCCGCGTCGTGGTCTCGTTCGGCGTCAACGACACCACCGTGGAGGACGGTGCCCTCCGGGTGCCCCCGGAGGAGTCGGCCGGCAACCTCGCCGCCGTCCTGGCCGAGGCCGCAGCCGCCCGCTGGTCCGCCCTCGTCGTCGGACCACCGCCCATCGCCGACCCCGGGCAGGACCAGCGCATCGCCGGCCTCGACGTCCGGTTCCGGCAGGTCTGCGCCGGTGCCGGCGTCCCCTACGTCGGTGTCCGCGCCGGACTCGGGACGAACCCGACCTGGGTCCGCGAGGTGGCGGCCGGAGACGGCGCCCACCCCGCGGCGGCCGGCTACCAGGAGTGCGCCGACCTCCTCTGGCCGCGCTGGCAGGCCTGGATCGACGAGGGGGCCCGACCGCACCGATGAGTTCCGGTCCGGCGTCCGGTCCACCCACCGACGGACCCACCCGCAGCACACCGAGAGGACACCGCGATGCCGAAGCAGATCCCGTGCCTGTGGTTCGACGGCCGTGCCGAGGAGGCCGCCCAGCTCTACACCTCGGTCTTCCCGAACAGCTCGATCGGCCAGGTCACCCGCTACGGCCCCGGCATGCCGCCGCCGATGGAGGAGGGCGACGTCCTCACCGTGGACTTCACCCTCGACGGGCAGGAGTACACGGCCCTCAACGGCGGGCCGCAGTTCCCCTTCAGTGAGGCGATCTCCTTCCAGATCATGTGCGCCGACCAGGAAGAGGCCGACCACTACTGGGATCGGCTCACCGCCGACGGTGGCGAGGAGAGCATGTGCGGCTGGCTCAAGGACAGGTTCGGCGTCTCCTGGCAGGTCTTCCCCGTCGAGCTGCTCAGCCTGGTGAACGACCCCGACCCCGGCCGGGCACAGCGCGCCACCCAGGCCATGCTGCAGATGCGCCGCATCGACATCGCCGAGATCAGGCGCGCCGCGGACGGCGTTCCGGCCTGAGCCCGCCGCGAGGACCGGCAGCCCCGCGCGTCGCTGTGCCGGACGGCGCCCGCCACTAGGCTCCGACGGGTGCCGCCGTCTGCTCCCGCCTCGCCCACCGCGGATCAGCTCCCCGCCCGGGCGGCCGCCGTCTGGGCCGCCCTGGACCCGCTCGTCGCGGCCGGCACCCCGCTGCGCGTGCTCGACGTCGGCGGCGGGAGCGGCAACTCGGCCGTGCGCCTGGCCCAGATGGGGCACGAGGTGACCGTCGTCGACCCCAGCGCCGACGCCCTCGCCACCCTCCATCGGCGGGCCGAGACCGCCGGGGTCGCGCCGCGGGTCCGGGGCGTGCAGGGCGACGGGGACCTCCTGCACGAGGTCGTCCCCGCCGGCGAGGGCGCCGAGGGCAGCTACGACCTGGCGCTGTGCCACTCGGTGCTCGAGGTCGTCGACGACCCCGCCACCACCCTCCGCGAGATCGCCCGCGCCCTGCGCCCCGGCGGCACGGCGAGCATCGCCGCGGCCAACCGCGCCGGGGCGGTCCTCGCCCGCGCCCTCGCCGGGCACCCGGTTGAGGCCCTGGCGCTGCTCGAAGACCGCGACCCCGCCGGAGGGGCCGGGAGGCAGCCCGGCGCCACCCGCCCCGCGCGCCGGCGGTTCGCACCCGACGACCTGCTCGCCCTCGTCGAGGCGGCCGGGCTGCAGCCGGGCACCTGGCGGGGCGTGTCGGTCGTCGCCGACCTCCTCGACATCGGTTCCGGCGCCGACCCGGCGGCCGTCCGCCGGCTGGAGCTCGCGCTGGCCGGCAGCTCGCCGTACCGCGACGTCGCCGCCGGGCTGCACGTCCTGGCCACCCGCGCGTGACCGGGGACGGCCCCGCTCCAGGGCCCGCCGGCCGACGCGCGACCCTCCCGGCGGACCTGGGCCGCCCGCGCTACGGGACGGCGACGCTCGCCGACGTCCTCCCCGGCGCCGCGGCCGCGCTCGGGGTCCCGCTCGAGCGTGGGCACCTCCCCGCCGACCCCCTGGGGCTCACCGCCGCGCTGGCCGGTGCCCGCCGCGTCGCCGTCCTGCTGGTGGACGGCCTCGGTGCCGACCTCGTGCGCGCACACGCCGCCACCGCGCCCGTTCTGGCCGGTCTCGCCAGCCCGGTCGGCGACCTCTCGGCGCCCTGCCCGAGCACCACCCCGGTCAGTCTCGCCACCCTCGGCACCGGGCTGCCGCCCGGCAGTCACGGCATCCTCGGTTTCGTCACGGCGGTGCCGGGTGAGGAGCGCACCCTCAACCACATCCAGTGGGCCGACGACCCCGACCCGCAGCTCTGGCAGGCCCGGCCCAGCGTCTTCGAGCAGGTCGCGGCGGCCGGGGTCGAGGTCGCCGCGGTCGCCCCGTACGCCTTCGCCGGCTCCGGGCTCACCCGTGCGGCCTACCGCGGTGCCCGGTACTCCGGCACCGTCAGCCCCGGTGACCTCGCCGCTCGCCTGCTGCAGTCGCTGGCCGCCGCACCACGGACCCTCGTCTACGGCTACACCGCCGAGCTGGACCTCACCGGCCACGTGCGCGGCGTCGACTCCGACAGCTGGCGCGCGCAGCTCGCACAGGTCGACCGGCTCGTCGAGCAGGTCGTCGACGGCCTGCCGGACGACGCCGCGCTGCTCGTCACCGCCGACCACGGCATGCTCGACGTCCCGCCGGAGACCCGGATCGACCTCGACGCCGACCCGGTCCTCGACGAGGGCGTCCGGCTGCTGGCCGGGGAGCCGCGGGCCCGCTACGTGCACGCCGTCCCCGGTGCGGCCGACGACCTGCTGGCCCGGTGGCGGGAGGTGCTCGGGGACCGCGCCTGGGTCGCCGGCCGGGACGAGGCGATCGCCAGCGGCGTCTTCGGCCCGGTCGACGACGACCTCGCGCAGCGCATCGGGGACGTCGTGGCCCTCACCCGGGGCACGTGGGCGCTCACCGCCACCGAGCGGGAGCCCGGCCCCAGCCGGCTGGTCGGGTACCACGGCTCACTCACCGCGACCGAGCTCGCGATCCCCCTGCTCGCCGCGCGGGGCCGCGCCCTGACCTGACGCGGCTCAGACCGCCGCGACCAGCCGCACGCGCCAGACGTGGGTGTGCGCCTCGTGGGTGGCCCGGCAGGTGAGCCGGGCCGGCTCCTCCGACATCCGGCTCTCCACCTCGGCCACCACGTCGCCGTCCGGGCCGGCGAGGGTGACCACCCAGCGCTCGACGTCCGCGCCGGGCGGGGTCAGCCGGCGCACCCCGCGCGGCGGCAGGTCGTCGATGCCGAGCAGGGACAGCTCGCCGCGGGCGGCGTGCTGGGCGGCCTGCACCGGCGGCGGACAGCCGGCCCGGCCGCGCAGCCACGGCAGCGCCACCCGCCCCTCGGCGTGCGCGGCCACCAGCCGCGCGCCGTCGTCGGGCACCTGGCCGTAGTAGAAGCCGTGCGGCAGCACGAGCACGTTGGCGGCGAAGCGGTCACCGCCCAGGTGGCTGCACTCCCACACGTCGTCGGACGGCATCGTGCGCGCCAGCGGCCGGCCGCGCAGGGCGCAGCAGGCGTCGTGGCCGCCGTGCGCGCACACCAGGTACGTCGGCCCGGTGGCGGGCTCGCCGGCCGAGCCGTCCCACGGGACGTCGAGCAGGTCGCCGTCCGTGTCGCGCTCGGACCACCACAGTCCCTCCCGGCCGGGCCGGCCGTCGGCGTAGGCCCAGCGCCGGCGCGAGTCGGTCAGCCGGTCACCGGGACGGCGCACCAGCAGCACCCGCACGTTCTCCGCCCGTGCCCGGTGCGCCACCTCCTTGGCGACCGCGGGGTCGAAGCGGGACTGCCGCAGTGCGTCGACGCCCCACGGCCCCGGCTGCTCGATGAGCAGCCAGCGCTGCGCGGGGGAGGCCGTGGCCACCCCGGAGTCCCCGCGGACGAGGGCACGCACCGAGCAGCGGTCCTCGTCGATCCGGCCGGCGGGCCGGCCCGGCACCTCCGCCGGGCGGCAGAAGTCGGGATCCTCGGCCCCGCCCGGCCGCGGTGGACGCGCTCCGGGACCGGGCGAGGAGCGGGGTGCGCCGGCCGGTCGGCTCATGCCGGCGTGCCCGGCCGGCTCACGACCCGGGGTCGGCAACGCGGTCACGCTCGCCATCGTGCCCCGCGGACAGGTCCGGGACGACGGCGTCGGGCACGACCGCGATCGACTCGGTGACCAGCCGCCGGGCGAGGGTCAGCCGGTCGGCGTCGTCCAGCCCGGGCAGGTCGGCGACCTTGAGCTCGCCGGCGGCCAGCAGCGCGGCCAGCGCGGGGCGGGTCTGCGCGGGCAGCTCGAGCGACCGGCGGCCGGCGACCAGCGTCACGCGGTCGCCGACCGGCTCCCGCAGCTGGGTGCGCAGCCGGCCGCGCAGCCGCAGCACGGTGTCGGGGGAGAGGGCCGCGGCGGCGGTCGCCTGGGCCAGCGGCGCCACGGGCTCGGGCCGCACCTGGGCCCAGGTCCGCGAGCGGAGCCGGTCGGCGACCTCGGTGGGGTCGACGCGGTCCAGCCAGTCCTTCAGCGCCGCCACGACGGCCGTCACGTCCGCGGTCACCGCCGACGGCTGGGCGAGGTCGACACCCAGGGGGAGCGAGCGGCGCAGCTCGGGGTCCTCGGTGGCGAGCACGCGCACGAGGTCGAGCGCCGACTCGGCGGCCGCCCAGCGGGTGACCGGGTGCACGCCGATGGTCAGGTGCGCGCTGATCTCGCCCAGCGCAACCGCCGAGTGCAGGTAGCCGCGGGGCAGGTAGAGGGCGTCGCCGGGGCGCAGCACCGCGTCGATGACCGGCTCGCCTCCCGCGGCGGCAGCCACGGCGGCGGACCGGTCGCTCCACGGCTGGGTGCGCAGCGGGTCGGCCAGCACCGGCTCGTGGATGCGCCAGTGCTTCTCGCCGGCCACCTGCAGCACGAAGACGTCGTGCACGTCGTAGTGGGGGGAGAACCCGCGCGAGGACGGCGGGGTGATGTACGCGTTGACCTGGGTGGGGTGGCCCAGGTCGGCGGCGAGCTGGTCGGCGAACTCGATCAGCGGGGGCCACAGCCGGTGCAGGCCCTGCAGGACGACGGTGCTGCCGTCGGCGAACAGCCGCAGCACCGCGTCGGAGGAGACCTGGTCGGCGACCTCGGCTCCGGCGCCGCCGGAGGTGGTGAACCGCTTGGGGTCGACGACGGCGCCGTCCTTGGCGATCCGCAGGAACGGGGTGCGCAGACCCCGGCGGGACAGCAGCTCGTCGACCGCGGCCAGGTCGAGCAGGTCGGCGAAGGACCCCCCGGTCTGCTCGGCACGGGTGAGCAGTGGCTGGCGGGACCAGTACTCGTCGGCGAAGACCTGCGGGTCGAGGGCGGTGCACCGGCGCAGGGCCGGCCGGGACCCCGGCCGGCCCTGCGCGGTGGGGGTCTCAGTCAGGCCGAACCGTCCGCGCCGCCGTCCGCGCCACCATCGGCCCCGCCGTCGGCGCCACCATCGGCACCGCCGTCCGCGCCGCCGTCGGCACCACCGTCCGCCCCGCCGTCGGCGCCACCGTCGGCACCGCCGTCCGCGCCACCATCGGCACCACCGTCACCCGCGCCGCCGTCCGCCGGGCCGTGGCCCGCGCCGCTGTCGGCCCCGCCGTCGGCACCGGAGTCGGCACCGCCGTCCGCGCCACCGTCACCCACGCCGGCCGTGGTCATGTCATCGTCGTCGAGCGCCATGGGTCTCCGATCAGATCGGGTCGAGGGCCACCGGGCGGTGGCCCTCCGGGCGTGCTGTACCTCACCGATCCTGCTCTCACACACCCACGCCGACCAGCGGGAACGGCGGCTCGGCAACGGCTCGGTCACGGGTCTCCCCGCCGGCGCTCGTGGTCCCGCGCCCGGGGTGCCGTGGCCGTGTCGTGACCTCGCGAGCCCGGTCACGTGCGCCGCGTCGAGGTGCCCGGACCGGGCCGGGGGCGCTACCGTCCTCCCGTCCGTCGAACACCTGTTCGAGGTCGGGAAGGGGTCATGAGCCAGTCCGCCCGTGCTGCCGGCTGCAGCGTCCTGCACGTCGACATGGACGCGTTCTTCGCCAGCGTCGAGGTGCGCCGCCGCCCCGAGCTGGCCGGCACCCCGGTGATCGTCGGTGGGGCCGGCAACCGCGGGGTGGTCACCTCGGCCACCTACGAGGCGCGCCGGTACGGGGTGCACGCCGCGATGCCCACCTCGCGGGCGCTGCGGCTGTGCCCGACGGCCACGGTGCTGCCGGGGGACATGGCGCTCTACACCGAGGTCTCCCGGGCGGTGATGGCGCTGTTCCGCTCCATCACCCCGCTGGTGGAGCCGCTGAGCCTGGACGAGGCCTTCCTCGACGTCTCCGGGGCCGGCCGGCGGCTCGGCGACGCCGCCGAGATCGGGGAGTACATCCGCGCCCGCGTCTACGACGAGCAGGGCATCACCTGCTCGGTGGGCGTGGCCGGCACCAAGTTCGTCGCCAAGCTGGCCTCCACCCGGGCCAAGCCCGACGGCCTGCTCGTCGTCCGGCCCGCCGAGGTCATGGAGTTCCTGCACCCGCTGCCGGTCGGCGCGCTGTGGGGGGTCGGTGCCAAGACCGAGGAGGTGCTGCTGCGCCTGGGGCTGCGCACCGTCGGTGACCTCGCCCACGTGCCGGCGCGCACCCTGCAGCGGGCGGTGGGTCCCGCGGCCGGCGCCTCGCTGCACGCGCTGGCGTGGGGGCGTGACCCCCGCCGGGTGGTGCCCGACGAGCCGGAGAAGTCCGCCGGGCACGAGGAGACCTTCGCCACGGACGTCGACGACCCGGTGGTCGTCCACCGGGAGCTGCTGCGGCTGTCCGAGCGGACGGCGGGCCGACTGCGCTCGGGTGGCTGGCTGGCCCGCACGGTGAGCATCAAGGTCCGGTTCGCCGACTTCGCCACGATCACCCGGTCCCGCACCCTCGACGTGCCGACCGACGTCGGGCAGGAGCTCTACGACACCGCCCGCGCGCTGTTCGACGCCCTGGGCCTGGAGCGGGCCCGGATCCGGCTGGTGGGGGTGCGCGCGGAGCGGCTGGTCGAGGCCGGTGCCGCGCCCCGGCAGCTGGAGCTGGGCGCCCGGGAGCACGGCCGCCGGGAGGCCGAGCTCGCCGCCGACCGCGCCGCCCGCCGGTTCGGGGCGGGCGCGGTGCGCCCGGCGACCCTGCTGCACCGCGACCGGCAGCGCGCCCGGTGACCACCGTCCGAGGAACCCGGGACGGCTCCCGTTCGTCCTCTCCGTGGAGTTCCCGACCCACCCGCGAGAGTGATCACGACGGGTCGGGGACGACTCGCCTTTCGCGCCCCGCAAAGGGCTCGTATCCTCGTTGTCACCGTCGGCGGCACCTCCGACGGGATGTGTTCAGGCCCAATGGAGGTCGACGTGCCGCTCTCCGAGCACGAACAGCGTCTGCTGGAGCAGATCGAGCGCGCCCTCGTCGATGACGATCCGAAGTTCGCCTCGCAGGTCCGCACCGGTGACCGCCGGGTCAAGGCCCGCCGCAAGCTGCAACTGGGCGCCCTCCTGCTCCTGGTCGGCATGGCCGTCCTCGTCGGTGGCGCCGTGGCTCCCTCGGTCCCCCTCGGCGTCCTCGGGTTCCTGGTCGCCTTCGGTGGCCTGGCGCTCGCCGTCCTCAACTACCGGTCGGCCACCGGGGTGGTCGAGTCCGGCCCCGCCGGGCCCGCCGCCGCCCCCGGGCGCAGCGGCCGGGCCGGGAAGCCCCGCCGCCAGCCGCTGAAGAACCGGCTCGAGGAGCGCTTCCGCCGCCGCTACGACCAGTAGCCCGTACGCCCCTCGCGACAGCCGCCGTCCCCACCGGGACGGCGGCTGTCGCGCGTCGGGGCCCCGACGACCGCAGGAGGAGCCGTGTCCGAGGAGCAGGTGTGGCAGGCCCTGACCGCCGCCCGCGGGCTGTGGGGCTGGGGCGACGACGACGGCATCGTCCCGTGGGCCGGGGAGGACGGCCGCGACGTCGTCCCCCTGTGGGCCTCGGCGGAGCTGGCCGCGGCCGGTGCCGGCACCGACGGGGACCCCGGTGAGGCACCGGTGTTCCTCGACCTCGACACGCTGCTCGCCGAGATCCCCGGCTGGCTGGGCGCCGGGATCGGCACCGCGGTGCTCTCCGCCGGCGGCGACGGGTTCCCCGTGCCCCTGACCGACCTGACCGAGCGCCTCCTGCGGCTGCAGGTCGACGGACCGGCCTGAGCCACCGGCGCCTCAGCCGCGCAGCGCCGCCCGGCGGCCCCACCCCGGCCGCGGCAGCCGGGCGGTCAGGTCGCGCGCCGCGCGGCCGAGCGAGGGCGGCACCAGCAGCGCCCGCAGCCGTGCCCGCCGCGAGGCGCCGGCCAGCAGCCCGCGCCGGGCGGTCGCCAGCGCCGCCGCCAGGTCCGCGCCCGCCGTCGGCGCACTGCCCGGGCGGGCGTAGCTGGCCGCCTCCTCCGCCCGCGCCAGCCGGACGACGGCGTCGGCGGCGGACTGCGCCGGCACCTGCCGGCCGCCGGGGGGGGGGGGGCCGCCCCGGCGGGGGCCGAGGGGCGCGGCCAGCGGCGCGGCCCCCGGCCGGGGGGGCGCGGCGGGGGGAGCCCCG
>NZ_JBJGYJ010000021.1:0-84686 GCF_054049935.1 Geodermatophilus sp. SYSU D00742 | reverse complement strand
AGACGCCGCCCGCACCAAGGCGTTGCGCCGGTGGCTGCACCTCTACAACCATCACCGCACCCACACCGCACTCGGCGGTCTTCCGCCGGCCAGCCGCGTGCCCAACCTGTCGGAGCAGAACAGCTAGACGTCGCGGCGCTCCAGCAGCACCGCGCCGATCGCCCACGCCCCCAACGCCCACGCACCGCAGACGACCAGGCCCACCGGCCAGGCGGTGGGGACGGCGAGGAACGCGTCCTCCCCCACCCGCAGCGCCGGCAGGCCCTGGGACACCCGCGAGGCCAGCTCCCCGCCGGCCAGCGCCAGGACCGGCGGCAGCACGGACACCAGGGCCACCCCGAGCCCGACGCCGCCGGCCGTCGAGCGCAGCACCGCCCCGAGGCCGACCGCGAGCACGGTGACGAGGACGGCGGAGGCGACCTGCAGCCCCAGCCCGCGCAGCACTCCGGGGTCCCCCAGCGGCACCCCGCCCGGGACGGCGGTCAGCGTGCGCGCGGCCAGCCAGCAGACCAGGGCCAGCACCGCCGTGAGCAGCGCCGCCCAGCCCGCGACGACGACGGTCTTGGCCACCAGCAGCCGGGTCCGCCGCGGGACGGCGGTGAGCGACACCAGCGCCGACCCGGTCGCGAACTCGGCCGAGACCGCCAGCACGCCGAGGACCACCAGCACCAGCTGGCCGAAGCCGAAGCCGGTCATCGCCACGCCCACCGCGAGGTCGGGGCGCACCGACGTCGGGGTGCTCGCCGCGGCCAGCCAGCCGAACGCGGCCACGACGACCAGGTACACGAATGTGCACCACCAGGTGGAGCGGACCGACCGCAGCTTGGTCCACTCGCTGCGCAGCACCGCCCGCGCCGGCACCCCGGTCCGCACACGCCCCACCCGTGGGCTCGCGTGCTCGCTCACCGGGCACCGGCCCGGTACTCGACGTCCTCACCGGTGAGCTCGAGGTAGGCCGCCTCCAGGGAGAGGACCACCCGGGTGAGCTCGTGCACCCGGACCCGCGCGGCGAAGGCGACGTCCCCGACCCGGGCGGGGTCGACTCCCTCCACCCGCAGCGCGCCGTCGAGCTCCAACGTGACGTGCGCGCCGGCATCGCGCAGTGCCGCCGACAGCAGCGGCGCCTCCGGGCTGCGCACCCGGACGGCGGCGTGCGCGCCGAGCAGGTCCGCGATCGAGACGTCGGCCAGCAGCCGGCCGCGGCCGAGGACGACGAGGTGGTCCGCGGTGTCCTCCATCTCGCTCATCAGGTGGCTGGAGACCAGCACCGTGCGGCCCTCCGCGGCCAGCGACCGCAGCAGCTGGCGCACCCAGCGGATGCCCTCCGGGTCCAGGCCGTTGACCGGCTCGTCGAGCAGCAGCACCTCCGGGTCACCGAGCAGCGCCGCGGCGATGCCCAGGCGCTGGCCCATGCCGAGGGAGAAACCACGCACCCGTTCGTGGGCCACGCTGCCGAGCCCGACCAGCTCCACCACCTCGTCGACCCGCCGCATCGGCAGCGCGTTGCTCTGCGCGAGCACCGCCAGGTGCTGGTGGGCGGTGCGCCCCGGGTGGCGGGCACGGGGGTCGACGAGCGCGCCGACCCGCCGCATCGGGTGGTCCAGCTGCCGGTAGGGGACGCCGAGCACGGTCGCGGACCCGGCGGTCGGGCGGGTCAGCCCCAGCACGCAGCGCATGGTCGTCGTCTTCCCCGACCCGTTGGGGCCCAGGAAGCCGGTGACCCGGCCGGGCCGGATCCTGACGGTGAGATCGTCGACGGCGACCCGGTCGCGGTACTGCTTGGTCAGGCCGTCGAGCTCGATCACGTGCGACAGCATGGCGAGCCGGACGGCGCCCGCGCGGGAGGCTCGGCGGGGTGGCGTCCTCAGGCCCCGGCCTGGGCCCGTTCCCGCTGGATCAGCTCCTTGCTGCGCACCAGCCGCAGGAAGGTGACCACGACCAGACCGCCGACCACGTTGAGCAGCGTCGTGTACCAGAACCAGGCCAGCCAGTTGCCGTAGCCGTAGGGGGCTCCGGCGTGGATGGCGCCGAAGAGGATCAGCGAGTCCAGGATCGAGTGGAACAGCACCAGGCCGGCGAGGAGGAACGCCCCGGCGACGGAGGCTGCGAGCTTGCCGGCCTCGGAGTCGGCGCCGTGCTGCATGCGGGTCATCAGCGTGATGAAGGCGCCGGCCAGCAGCGCCAGGCAGACCGCGGTCAGGTCCAGCGGCGCCTCGACGAAGGTGCGCCCCGACTCGATCGCCGTGGCACCGAGCCCGGGGAGGGCGTGCACCACCAGCCACATGACCAGCCACCCGCCCACCAGGTTGGCGACGAGCGTGCCGGCCCACAGCTTGCCCAGCTGTGCCACACCGGCCCGGCCGGCGACCACGGCGGTGACCGGCACGAGGAAGCCCTCGGTGAACAGCTCGCTCTTGGCGAGCATGAGCGCGATGAACCCGATGCTGAACGCGAGGCCGGCCAGCAGGTGGCTGCCGGTCTCGGCGTAGACGGCCAGCAGCGCCACCACCCCCGTGGCCACCTCCAACCCGCCGGCCAGGCCGGTGGTCAGGACCTCCCGCCAGGAGCGGTGCAGCCGCTGGGCTCCCTCGTCGACGATCCGGTCGAAGGCCTGGACCACCTGGTCCTCGGCCGGGGCGTCGGTCTCGCCCAGCTGCTCACGCACCGACTGCGCCACGCCGCTCTCCTCGCGTCCACCCTCGCCCCGGGTCTGCGGGCGGCAGGCGGGCCGTACCCCGCACCCGCGCAGCCGCACACGTGCGTCGGGGAGGATCGCCCCGTGACGACCAGACGCCTGGCGACGCTGCACGTGTGGGGGGTCCCCGGCCGGGCCGTGCCGGCGGCGCTGCTGCGGATGGCCGCCGACCGCCGCCCGCTGCGCCGGGCGCCCGGCCTGCGGTTCGCCAAGCTGCTGGGCACCGGGAGCGGGCGCACCTTCACCGTCCGGGACGCCGACCCGCGCCGCTGGGCGCTGCTGGCGGTGTGGGACGACGCCCGAGCCGCCACCGCCTTCGACGACGGCCCGGTCGTCGCCCGGTGGCGGCGGATCGCCGACGAGCAGTGGACCGCCCGGTTGCGGCCGCTGGCGGCCCGGGGCCGGTGGTCGGGCCAGGAGCCGTTCGGGCGGCCGTGGCCGCAGCGGTGGGACGGCCCGGTGGCCGCGGTCACCCGCGCCCGGCTCACCCCCGGCAAGGCGCTGACCTTCTGGCGGGCGGTGCCCCCGGTGTCGGCCGACCTGCACGAGAGCCCGGGCCTGCGGTTCGCGCTGGGCATCGGCGAGGCGCCCCTGGGGCTGCAGGGCACCGTCAGCGTCTGGGACTCGACCTCGGCGCTGAACGCCTTCGCCTACGACCGCGCCCCGCACGCCGCCGTCGTCCGGCGCACGGCGCAGGAGGGCTGGTACGCCGAGGAGCTCTTCGCCCGCTTCGGGCTGCTGTCGGCCGAGGGGACGGTCGGCGGCCGCGACCCGCTGGCCTGAGGCGGCTCAGAGCCGGCAGGTCAGGTGGATCTCGTCCCGGTCGTCCCCCGGCGCCACCCGGATCGCCCCGGGCATCCGGCCGAACTCCTGGTAGCCGAGCCCCTTGTAGAAGGCCTCGATGCCGGTGCCGCCGCGCACGGTGAGGTGCAGGAACTCCAGGCCGCGCGCCCGGGCGATGTCGTGCACACCGGTCATGAGCACCCGCCCCAGTCCGTGGCCCTGCCGGCTCGGGTGCACCTGCACCCGCAGCACGGTGGCCCAGTGCGAGCGCAAGGGGCTCAGCGACAGCGACAGCACGGCGAACCCCGCGACCTCGCCGTCCACCCGGAGCAGGGCGACGACCTCCCGGCCCTGGTGCACCCGGCCGATGACCGCGTCGAGGACCGGCGCGACCTCCTCGGCCGTCACCGGGGGCACGAAGCCGACGGCGCCCCCGGCGTTGCTCACATCGGTCCAGCAGGAGAGCAGCCGGGCGCGGAGCTCCTCGTCGACGGCGGCGATCGGGGAGACCTCGGAGTGCATGACGACGATTCTCCCGCTGCGGCACGGGTCGCCCCTGCGCGGGTGCGGCGCCACGGTGCCGCGACCTCCCCGGCCCGGGTCGCGCGCCCGGCGGCGGACCCCACGCCGCACTCCCCGGCCGGTTGCCCACGCCGCCGGCCGTGCACGGGCGGGGTCCTCGCTCAGCCGCTGGGGCCGAACCGCTCCACCCGGATGTCGGGAGCCGGCATGCCCATGTCCACCAGCAGCTGGCTGGCCGCCTCCGCGAAGGACGCCGACCCGCACACGTAGGCGGTCTGCCCGGGTTCCCACAGCGGGACCAGGTCGGCGGCGGTCAGCCGGCCGGCGGGCCGGATGCCGTGCGCCTCCCGGCTGGTCGCCACCAGCGCGCCGGCGTCGACCAGCTCCTCGGCGTAGGGCAGGGCAGCCAGGGTGCGGGTCGCGGCGGCCACCCGCAGCAGGTCGGTGCGGCCCCGCGCCCGGGCGGTGCGCAGCATCGCGACGAACGGCACCACGCCGGTGCCGCCGCCGACCAGGAGTGCGGGGCTCTCGCCCTCCCACACGAACCAGCCGCCGATCGGGCCGCGGACCTCCAGCTCGTCGCCGGGCTCCACGACGTCGGCCAGGAAGGTGGAGACCTCGCCGTCCTCGAGCCGCTCGACGAACAGCTCCACCAGCGGGTCCCCGGGTGCCGAGGCGACCGAGTACGACCGCTGCGCGGTGTAGCCGTCGGGCGCGGTCAGCCGGACGACGTAGTGCTGGCCGGGCACGTGGTCGATCCGGTCGTGGACGTCGAGCCGCAGCCGGACCGAGCGCGGGAGGGGGTGGTCGACCTCCACGACCCTCGCCGTCCGCCACCCGCCGGAGGGTGCGCCGGGCAGCCCCGCCCCGAGGAGCTCAGTCACCCTGGTACCGCTGCTCGCGCCAGGGGTCGCCGCGGTCGTGGTAGCCGTTCTGCTCCCAGAAGCCCGGCTGGTCCCGCTGCATGAGGGTGAGCCGGCTGATCCACTTCGCGCTCTTCCAGAAGTACAGGTGCGGCACGAGCAACCGCACCGGCCCCCCGTGCTCGACCGGCAGCGGGCCGCCGTCGTACTCCCAGACCACCCAGGCCCTGCCGCCGGTGACGTCCTCCAGCGGCAGGTTGGTGGTGTAGCCGGTCTTGGACGTCGCCATGACGAAGTGCGCGTCGGACGTCGGCCGTGCCGCCTCGAGCAGGGTGTCGACGCTGACGCCGGCGAACCAGGTGTCGAACTTCGACCACGTCGTGACGCAGTGGATGGCCCCGCGGTACTCCGACCGCGGCAACCGGTGCGCCTCGTCCCAGCTCCAGGTCGTCGGCGTCTCGACCCGCCCGTCGACGGTGATGCTCCACGTCTCGGGGGAGATCCGCGGCGTCGGCTCGGCGGTCAGGACCGGCCACTCACGGCCGGCGTCGTACTGGCCGGGTGGGAGGCGGGCGTCACGTTCACGGCGGCGGCCGAGGAAGCCGCGGGTGGGTCCAGGCACGGGGTGCTCCTCCCCGACGGGGTGCCGCACAACCCTCCTCGGGGCCGCCGGCGCTGGCACCCTAGCGGGATCTCCCGGTTAGGCAACCCTTACGAGAGCTGTGTCACCACGCGTTAACTTGGCCGTCAAGACGGCAACGACCTAGCGTTGGCTCCGTGGTGACGGTGACAGACTCGGCCCAGCGCAGGACCCCCAAGGCCGCGAAGACCAGCTCGGTCTTCAAGAAGGTGGTGATGGCGGTCAGCGGCATCATCCTGGTGCTGTACCTGGTCGCCCACATGATCGGGAACCTCAAGGCCTTCGCCGGCCGCGAGTCGTTCAACCACTACTCCGAGTGGATCCGGACCATCGGTGAACCCGCGGTCCCGGCGCAGACCACGCTCTGGATCATCCGCGTCGTCCTGCTCGCCGCCGTCGTGGCCCACATCTGGGCGGCCGTCGCACTCTGGCGCCAGGCCAAGCGGGCCCGGCCGCACGGCTACGTCACCAAGAAGGCCGTGGCCCAGAGCTACGCCTCGCGCACCATGCGCTGGGGCGGCGTGATCATCTTCTTCTTCGTGATCTACCACATCCTCGACCTCACCGTCGGGGCGGTGAACCCGGACGGCACCGGCACCACGCCCTACGACCGACTGGTCGCCGGCTTCTCCAACCCCTTCGTCACCGCCTTCTACGTCATCGCCCTGCTCCTCCTGGGCATGCACCTGCGACACGGCATCTGGAGCGCCACCCAGACGCTCGGCCAGAGCAACCGTCGGCGCGAGCGGACGGTCAACGCCTTCGCGATCGCCTTCGCGTCGCTGCTGACGCTCGGCTTCCTGCTCGTGCCGTTCTCCGTCCTGTTCAACATCATCGACTGAGGAGCTCCTCCGCGATGCCTCTCGACCTCTTCACCGTCGGCGACCCGATCGCCGACACCAAGGCACCCATGGACGTGCCGATCGGCGAGCGCTGGAGCACCCGCCGCTTCCGCGGTCGTCTGGTCAACCCGGCCAACCGCCGCAAGATGACGATCATCGTCGTCGGCACCGGCCTGGCCGGTGGCTCGGCCGCCGCCACGCTCGGCGAGGCCGGCTACAAGGTCAAGTCCTTCTGGTACCAGGACAGCCCGCGCCGCGCGCACAGCGTCGCCGCGCAGGGCGGCATCAACGCCGCCAAGAACTACCGCAACGACGGCGACAGCGTGCACCGGCTGTTCTACGACACCGTCAAGGGCGGCGACTTCCGCGCCCGCGAGAACAACGTCCACCGCCTCGCCGAGGTGAGCGTCAACATCATCGACCAGGCGGTGGCCCAGGGCGTGCCGTTCGCCCGCGAGTACGGCGGCCTGCTCGACAACCGCTCCTTCGGTGGCACCCAGGTGTCGCGGACGTTCTACGCCCGCGGCCAGACGGGCCAGCAGCTGCTCTACGGCGCCTACCAGGCGCTGGAGCGGCAGATCGCGGCCGGCAGCGTCGAGCAGTACGCGCGCACCGAGATGCTCGACCTGATCGTCGTCGACGGCCGGGCCCGGGGCATCGTCGCCCGCGACCTGGTCACCGGCGAGATCAGCACGCACTTCGCCGACGCGGTCGTGCTCGCCAGCGGCGGCTACGGCAACGTCTTCTACCTGTCGACCAACGCCAAGGGCTCCAACGCGACGGCGATCTGGCGGGCGCACAAGCGGGGCGCGTACTTCGCCAACCCCTGCTACACGCAGATCCACCCGACCTGCATCCCGGTCAAGGGCGACTACCAGTCCAAGCTCACGCTGATGAGCGAGTCGCTGCGCAACGACGGCCGCGTGTGGGTGCCCAAGGAGCGCGGCGACACCCGCGACCCGCGGGACATCCCCGAGGGCGAGCGCGACTACTACCTCGAGCGGATCTACCCCGCGTTCGGCAACCTGGTCCCCCGCGACATCGCCTCGCGGCAGGCCAAGAACGTCTGTGACGAGGGCCGCGGTGTGGGCCCCGGCGGGCTGGGCGTCTACCTCGACTTCGCCGAGGCCATCCAGCGGATGGGCCGCCCGGCGGTCGAGGCCAAGTACGGGAACCTCTTCGACATGTACGCCCAGATCACGGGCGAGAACCCGTACGAGACGCCGATGCGGATCTACCCGGCCGTCCACTACACGATGGGTGGCCTGTGGGTCGACTACGACCTGCAGTCGACGATCCCCGGCATGTTCGTGATCGGTGAGGCCAACTTCTCCGACCACGGCGCCAACCGGCTCGGCGCGAGCGCCCTCATGCAGGGCCTGGCCGACGGCTACTTCGTCCTGCCCTCGACGATCACCGAGTACCTCGCCGACGGCCCGTTCGAGAAGGTCGACGACAGCCACCCGGCCGCGGCCGAGGCGCTGCAGGGGGTGCAGGCCCAGGTGCAGAAGCTGCTCAGCATCAACGGCACCCGCACCCCCGCCTCGTTCCACCGGGAGCTGGGCCGGCTCATGTGGGACCTGTGCGGCATGGAGCGCTCCGAGGAGAGCCTGCGCAAGGCCCTCGACAGGATCCCCGAGATCCGCCAGGAGTTCTGGACCAACCTCAAGGTGACCGGGACCGAGGGCGCGTTCAACCAGACCCTGGAGCACGCCGGGCGGGTCGCCGACTTCATCGAGCTCGCCGAGCTGATGTGCATCGACGCCCTCCACCGCAACGAGAGCTGCGGCGGCCACTTCCGGGCCGAGAGCCAGACCCCCGAGGGTGAGGCGCTGCGCGACGACGAGAACTTCGCCTACGTCGCCGCGTGGGAGTGGACGCCGGAAGGCGCTCCGCCGGTCCTGCACCGCGAAGCCCTCGAGTACGAGTACGTCCACCTCGCCCAGCGGAGCTACAAGTGACAGTCACCCACGAGGGCGCGCACTCGACGGTCGGCGCGACCGACGCGACCGGCCACAAGCGCGGCATGACCCTGAAGCTGCGCATCTGGCGGCAGAACGGCCCGCGCGACAAGGGCCGGATGGTGACCTACGAGGTCGCCGACATCTCCCCGGACATGTCGTTCCTGGAGATGCTGGACGTGCTCAACGAGCAGCTGATCCAGTCCGGGGACGACCCGGTGGCCTTCGACCACGACTGCCGCGAGGGCATCTGCGGCATGTGCGGCGTCATGATCAACGGCATGGCGCACGGCCCGCAGCAGACCACCACGTGCCAGCTGCACATGCGGTCGTTCAAGGACGGCGACACGATCGACATCGAGCCGTGGCGGGCCACCCCGTTCCCGGTCATCAAGGACCTCGCCGTCGACCGGCGGGCCTTCGACCGGATCATCCAGGCCGGCGGGTACATCAGCGTCCCGACCGGCACCGCCCCGGAGGCCCACTCCGTGCCGGTGCCGAAGAAGGACGCCGACGCCGCGTTCGACGCCGCCACCTGCATCGGGTGCGGCGCGTGCGTGGCGGCCTGCCCGAACGCCTCGTCGATGCTGTTCACCGCCGCCAAGGTCACCCACCTCGGGCTGCTGCCGCAGGGGCAGCCCGAGCGCAACGACCGCGTGGTGAACATGGTCGCCCAGCAGGACCGCGAGGGCTTCGGCGGCTGCACGAACATCGGTGAGTGCTCGGCCTCCTGCCCCAAGGGCATCTCGATGGAGACGATCTCCCGGCTCAACCACGACCTGCTCGGCGCCCTGCGCGCCGGGGCCCGACCGAAGAGCTGAGCGACACCCGCGTCCTCGCGGGGTGGGCCCCGGGTCGGGGCGGGCTGCAGCGGGCGGGGATCCCTCCGGGGTCCCCGCCCGCTGGCGTCCTCCCCCGGCCGGCGGTCGCGCGACGGCACCACCGCCGTCCAGGGGTACCTGCGCCGGCGCCCGCCGCGGAGCGGACGCCTCAGCCGGCGTGCTCCTCCCTCGCGTAGCTGCGGTCACCCCACCAGGCCCACTCCTCCATGTTGGGCGCGATCCCCATCAGGTCGTCGGTCGCCCAGCCGTGCAGCCGGAACGGGAACCACTTGATGTCCAGGGCGTACCCGGCGAGGTTCGGCGGGCGGTTCCGGGTGTCGTAGGAGACCCACCACAGCCGGTTGAGGCCCGCGGCGGCGGCGAAGTCGCGCACCGCCTCACCGGTGGCCCAGTGGTCGGGGTGGTCGCCGGGGCTGGCACCGCGGTCGTGGTCGGGTGCGTTGACCCACGGGCGCACCGTCGTCCCGCGCTGGGCGGTGACGATCGCGCGGATGGTGGCGACCACGTCGCCCCACCCGGTGTAGGTGGTGGAGCCGTCCACCGCCGGCAGGGAGCCGATCACCCCGTTGCGCAGCTTGGTCAGGGACCGGTTCCCCGTGGCGGGGAAGCCGTTGCCGTCGAGCCCACCGTCGGGCAGGCGGAGGGCGTACACGACCCAGGTGGGAGCGGTGTGCCGCTGCACCCGGTGACCGTTGACCGTGACCCGCGCGGAGGTCACCGGCCCCGGGGTGAGCGTCCCGGCCATGGCCTCCAGGCAGGCGGTCTCCCGCGTCTCCCACCAGCCGTCGGTGCGCCCGGCGTCCCCGGCGGTCAGCAGCACCTGCACCGTCTTGACCTCCGGTGTGTGCAGGTCGGTGAACAACCCCTCGCCGCGGAACAGGAGGGCGTCGTCGGCGTGGGCACTGACGTAGAAGACGGTGTCGGGCACGGGCGGCCTCCTCGCCGGGCTCGGCCGCCCCGGGTCCGGCGGCCACTCGCGGTGAGCCTGCCCGTGCCCTGGGCGACACGCCCAGGGACGACACGCACCACCCCTGGACGGCGGGCCGGCCGGCGGTGAGCCTGGGACCGGCCGGCCGAGGGAGGCACCGTGCGAGACCGCGACCCGGATGCGTGGGCGGACCCGACGCCGCAGGGGCGCGCGGGCGGCCGGTCGCTGACGCTGCCCCTGCGCTATCCCCGCAACGCCTGCTTCGCCGCGGTGCACCCCGCCTCCTACCGGGCCGTCGCCGCCGCGCTCCCCGGGGACGCGCTGCGTCCGGTGCGGTGGGCCGACGGGCGGGCGCTGCTGTCGGTGGCCGCCTTCCGGTACCCGGTCGTGTTGACCAGCGACTCCCCGGAGGGCCGGCTCGCGCCGTACGGGGAGGTCGCGGTCGCCGTCGTGGTCACCCGCGGACCGGCGCCCCCGCTGCTCCCGCTGGCGCGCCGGCGGCTGGCGCTGTTCGTGCTGCACCTGCCGGTCACGACCGCCGAGGCCCGGGACGCCGGGGCGGCGCTGTGGGGGTTCCCGAAGTTCGTGGCCGACATGGACTTCACCGAGGAGCGGCCCGTCCGCCGGGTCACCGTGGCCGAGGGCGGGACGACGGTGCTCGAGCTCGCCGTCCGCGGCCGCGGGCCGGCGCTCCCCGACCGGCGTCCGGCGGTCATGTACACGACGCTGGACGGCGAGCTGCTGGAGACGGTGGTGCCCATGGCCGGGCGGATGCGGGTCGGCGCCGGCCGGCACGCCGGCGCGCTGCGGCTGGGCGACCACCCGGTCGCCGACTCCCTCCGCGCGCTCGACGTCTCGCCGCGTCCCCTCGCGGTGTTCGACTTCCTCGAGCACCGCAGCCTGCTACCGGCCGGCCGGCCGGTGGGGCGGGCTCCGGCGTACACCGGGTACCGCGGCGGGGAGCGGGTCTCCGGCCGGTGCACCGTCCGCCACCCGCACACCGCGCCGCTGGACCTCTCCGCGTCCGCGCCAGCGTGAGTCGTGGACGACGGAGCGACGGCGGGCTGGACACCCGCCCGGTGCTCGTCGCCACCCACCGGGAGGAGCCGGTGGTCCCCGTCATGCGGTCGACCCTGCGGTCCCGGGTCGATCACCTGCTCTGCAGGGCGTCGAGCGCGACGGCCATCGCGGCGGCGACCCGGAAGTCCAGCCGGGAGTCGGGGACGGTCACCAGGTAGCGGTCGCGGATGGACTTCTGCCGCTCGCTGACCATGACGGTGGCACCGGTGGCGGTGTCGACGAAGTCGAAGTGGAAGACGAACGGCACCCACACGTCGCCGACGTAGGGGATCACGTCCCACACCCGGCGCAGGACCGCGATGCTCATCCGCCGCTCCCGCCCGACCGCCTGGATGCCGGGGGCCCACAGCTTCCAGGTGGAGCGCAGCAGGCTGGCGCCGAACTGCTTGCTGAAGCTGCCCAGCGACCGGCCGTGCTCGTCGAACACGTCGTGCTCGGCGTGGACGTCGAGCCGCTGCCGGGCCTTGAAGGAGAACACCGGGCGGCTCCGGCTCTCGTCGGAGAAGAAGACGACCTCCTCCCGGAGCTTCATCCGCTTCTGCTCGGCGAAGGCCAGCAACTGCCCCTCGGAGCCGTCCGGGTTGGCCGCGACCACCTCGTAGCGGTTGACCATCACCGTGATCCGCTGCTTGACGAAGAACTGGGGCACGACCATCGCGGCCGGCGGCTGGGCGCCGGAGGGCGTGACTCCTGGGGGCATCGACACGGGGCTCTCCTCGCAGACGGCGGCGCTGGTGGCGGCCATCGTCGCGCACCGGGAGGCCCGACACGCCGACGTCGGCAGCGGTGGAATGAACGGCGGGCGGACCGACTTGGCAGCCGACGTACGTGGCCGACGAGGGCCTCATCCGCAAACGTCCGAGCCGGGGGCCCCTGTGACCGCGACCACCACCACACGACCAGCCGCCGCGCCGGCCGCCCCGCCCGTGAGCGGACGGCGGCAGGCGCTGTTCACGCTGGTCCTCGGGGCGTTCGTCGCCGTCGGGCCGCTGACCATCGACATGTACCTGCCGGCGCTGCCGACGATCACATCCGACCTCGGGACGACGTCGGCGACGATCCAGCTGACGCTCACCGGCACCCTCGTCGGCCTGGCGCTCGGGCAGCTGGTGCTCGGACCGCTGTCGGACGCGCTGGGACGGCGGCGGCCGCTGCTGGCCGGCACCGCCCTCTACGTGCTGGCCTCGCTGCTGGTGCTGGTGGCCCCGAACGTCGCCGTCCTGGGGGGGCTGCGGGTGCTGCAGGGCGTGGGCAGCGCCGCCGGGGCGGTCATCGCGATGGCCGTCGTCCGCGACCTGCTCACCGGCCGGGCCGCGGCCACGATGCTCTCCCGGCTGTTCCTGGTCCTGGGTGCCGCCCCGGTGCTGGCTCCGACGATCGGCGGCGAGGTCCTGCGGTTCACCTCGTGGCGCGGGATCTTCGTGCTGCTCGCGGTCTACGGCCTGCTGCTCCTGGCCGTCGGCACGGTCGTGCTGCGGGAGACGCTGCCGGCCGAGCGGCGCAGCAGCGACGGCGTGCGTGGCACGCTGCGCACCTACCGGGGTCTGCTGCGCGACCGCACCTACGTCGGCCTGGTGCTGGTGGCCGGGCTGACGATGGCCGGGCTGTTCAGCTACGTGTCCGGGTCCTCGTTCGTCTTCCAGCGCGAGTTCGGCCTCGACGAGCAGCAGTTCGGGTTGCTCTTCGGCGCGGGGGCGTTCTGGCTCATCGCGGCCACCCAGCTCAACCCGATCGCGCTGCGCCGCTGGTCGTCGGCCCAGATCCTGGTCGCGGGCGTCGTGGCCGGGACCGTCGCCGGCGCCGCCCTGCTCGTGCTGGCCGCCACCGGCACCGGCGGGCTCCTCGGCGTGGTCGTGCCGCTGTGGGCGGTCCTGTTCGCCGGTGGCCTCGCACTGCCCAACGCGCCCGCGCTCGCGCTGGCCCGCCACGGCGAGGCGGCCGGGTCGGCGGCGGCCCTCCTGGGCGCCGTCCAGTTCGGCGTCGGCGCCTCGGTGGCCCCGCTCGTGGGCGTGCTGGGCAACGACGCCGTCGCGATGGGCACGGTCATCGTGGGGGCGCTGCTGGTGGCGATCGCCGTGCTGGTCACCGTCGTCCGTCCGTGGCAGCTGACCGAGCCCGAGGACGCCGTCCCGGCCGCGTGAGCGGCACCGTCCGCGGGCGCCCGGACGCTCAGGTGCGGCGGCCGGTGACCTCGGCGCTCCCGCCCGTGCCGACCGCGGGCTGCTCGCTGGTGCTGTCGTCCAGCGGCACCTCGCGGGCGACGTTCGTCGGGACCGGCGGGCCCGCCGTGACCGCGGGCCGCTCGGCCGGCGTCCGCAGCGGCAGCTGCTGCAGGGACGCCGGGTCGGCCCGGCCCCACTCGGTCTCGACGTCGGTGAGCAGCGCCTCCAGGTAGGAGCGCAACTGCACCCGGCAGGCCTGCGCGAAGGCCTTGAGGTAGGCGACCTGCTCCTCGAGGTCCTGGGTGGTGGTGGTCCGCTCGCCGCCGTCCTCGGTCGCCGGTGCCGGCTGGCCACCGGCGACCATCCGCGCCGCGGCCTCCTGGGCCGCCTGGATGATCGCGCCGGCGTTCTCCCGCGCCCGGCGCACCTGCTCCTCGTACTGGGCGCGGGCGTCGGTGGTCATCTGCCGGCTGAAGTCCTCGGCCTCGGCCACGTAGCTGTCCGCCGTCTGCTGGGCGGTGGCGAGGATGCGCACCGCCTGCTCGCTCGGCGGCTCGACCGCGGTCGCGCTCGCGAGCTGGTCGTGCAGGGCATGCACCTGGGCCTCCAGGTCGTGCACGTGGTCGCGCAGGTCGGCGTTCTCCGCGTGCAGGTGGGCCAGCTCCCCGGCCATGCGGACGAGGAAGCGGTCGACCTCCGCGTCGTTGTAGCCCGGGTGCAGCATCGGCGCCCGGGAGAAGCGCACGTTCTGGACGTCGGCCGGGGTGAGGCGCCGTTCGGCGGCCCCGGGCCCGTACTCGTCGGTGGTCATTCGGTCACCTCTCCGTCAAGACTGGGTCCCAGCCGGCTGGGGGCGAACACCTCGCTGCGGATGCGCTCTCGCCGCACCCCGTGCTGGAGGAGCCGGGTCGTCGTGTCGTCGACCATGGCGGCCGGCCCCGCGACGTAGACGTCCCGGCTGGCCCACGGGCCGTGCCGCAGCACGACGTCGCCCACGTCGCCCTGCTCCAGCGTGGACTCCTTGTCCTCGGAGACGGCGAGGGTGACCGTCAACCAGGGGTGTTCCGCGTCCAGGCGCTCGAGGTCGGCCCGGTCGTAGAGCTGCCACTCGGCGCGCGCCCCGACGTAGAGGTCGACGCGGCGCGGCGGGCCGTGGCGGGCGACCTGGTCGACGACGGCCTTGAGCGGCGCCAGGCCCGTGCCCCCGGCCACCAGCAGCAGGTCGCGGTCGGACTCCTCGTCGAAGGCGATGTGCCCCATCGGGGGGCCGAGGTGCAGCACGTCGCCCACCCCGACGCGACGCACGAGGGCGGTGCTGACCGGGCCGCCGTCGCGGGCCTTGACGTGCAGCTCCATGAGCCCGTCGGGGCGCGGGGCGTTGGCCGGGGAGTAGTAGCGCCACAGCTTGGGCCGGGCGTCGGACTCCAGCGAGATCGACTGGCCGGCGCGGTAGGGGAACTCCGACTGCGGCCGCACCCGCAGGACGGCGACGTCGATGGTGCGGCGCTCGTGCTCGACCACCTCGGCGTCCCACCACGCGGGCTGGTCCGCGGCCGCGTCGGCGGCCTCGATCATGACCTTCGCGATCAGCTCGTAGGCCGCCGTCCAGTCCTGCGCGAGCCGGGGGCTCCACCCGGGGTCGAAGTGCTGCAGCGTCGCGAGCAGGCTGGCGCCGACGGCCGGGTAGTGCTCGGCGACCGTCCCGAACTTGCGGTGGTCGCGGCCGAGTTCCTGGAGGATCGGCACGAGCGCGTCGAGGTCGTCGACCCGCGCCATCACCTCGCCCAGGGCCTGGAACAGCCGGTCGCGCTGGTGCGCCATCGAGACGGGGAACAGCCGTCGCGTCTCGGGGTGGGTCAGGAACAGGTGTGAGTAGAAGTACAGGGGGGCGTCGTCGCCGGCCGCGGCGGCCTTGGCGAAGCTGGCCCGCATCGCGGGGATGTCCATGCGCGCTTCCTCGGGAGGGGGTGCCGGGGCCGGTCAGCCGGCCGCGGCCGGTCCGGGTGCCGCGCCCGTGGCCGCCGGGCCCACGGCGCACCTCCGCTGGCCACGTTCGTGGATGGACATCAGCACCTCCGCTCCCCCGTGCTGGTCGGTTCTCCCTGCGGCGTCCGCCCGGGCCCCTCTCCCGGCCTCCTCGCCGCCCTGCTCGTCGTCGGCGACCGCCGCCCCGCCCGTGTCCGGGGCACCGTTGTTCTACGAGCGGTGAGGGGTCTGTGGCTACTGGCAACCGTAGCGAGGCCCCGACCGGACCGCGATTCGCGACGATCACCGCACGCGCCGCAGCGGCGTGGTCCCGCAGGACCACGCCGCCGTGCGCGGCCGGGAGCGCCTCAGCCGGCCTGGACCTCCCGGGGCGGCGCGGTCCGCCAGGGGGCGCGCCACTCCGGCGCCGGCCAGCCCTCGGTCACGTAGATCGACTCCCGGCGCACCAGCTCCCCGTCGAACTCGAAGACGTCGACGGCGTACTGCCACGGTCCGCCGTCGTAGCGGACGCGGAGCTCGGCGACCCAGACGTCCCCCGCGCCGCGGATGCGGTCCAGCTCGTACTCGACCTGCGCGGGGTACTCCCGGCGCCAGGGCAGGAAGTGGTCCACGCCCTCGAACCGCTCCCCCGACTGCGGGAACTCGAGGACGGCGTCCGGGCGGTAGATGCGGCTCGCACCCTCCTCGTCGCCGGCCCCGCTGGAGGCCAGATAGTGCTCCAGCACCGCCCGCACGGCTTCCTCGGTCATGGCGCCTCCGACGCTCCTCGATGCCGGCGCTCCGTGTGTACGGGAGAGGCTGCCACCGGCGTCGTCCGCTGTCGCCGGGGCCGGGCGCGGGCGCCCGGTGCCGGGCGCCCGGCCGTCGCGGTCAGCTCCGCGGGGCCGCCGTGCGGCTGGTCAGCGCGTCGTGGAGGCGCTGGGCGAGCTGGTCGAGCGGGCCGGGCACCTGACCGGCCGGGAGCGGACCGGCCGGCATGAGCACCCACAGCAGCAGGTAGACGAGGACGCCGGCGCCACCGGCGAGGGTCACCAGGACGAACGCGGCCCGCCACAGCACCGCGTCGATGCCGGTGTACTCGGCCAGGCCGCCGCTGACGCCGCCGACCATCCGGTCGGTGCCGCTGCGGCGGAGCGTGCGGGCGGGCGGCTGGCTCCAGGACGGGGAGTCGACCGGGGGCGGGGTGGGGGGAACGGCTGATGTCATGGCACGAGCCTCGCGGGCGCGGGTGCGGTGGACCATCGGGGAACGCCCGGATCCGCCCCTGGTTCCCGGCCTCGGGGGGATCCCTGCCGCTCGCGCTCAGAGGCTGAGCAGGTGGCCGATCGTGCCGACGACGACCCCGACCACCAGCAGGACGACGGCGCTCGTGCGGTCGAAGGCGTTGCCCAGCAGCGGGTCCACGAGAGCGGCCCGGTCCGCGCGCCGACGGTCGGTCGCCGGCCCCGACGTCGGCACCAGCGCGGTGGTCGTCCCCGGCGGGCCCACCACGGCGGTCGTCCCCGGCGGGCCCACCACGGCGGTCGGCGAGGGCGGCCCCGCTCCGGTCGCCGGTCCCGGCTCGGCGTCGCGCCAGCGGCGGAGTGCGGCGCCGGCCCGCCGCCCCTCCGCGACCAGGATCGCGAGCGCGGCCAGCTGAGCGAGGACGGCCACCGAGTAGCAGACGACGGTCAACGCGGTGCGCGCGGTCTCGCTCATGCCGGGGAGCGTGCCCGAAGAGCCGGGTCGCGGGGCCGTCGTCCGCCGCGGAGCCGGCGCGCGGCGCGGAACGCGCAGCTCGTCCGGTGGTCCCCGGCCGGGAGGAGACGCTCGGCGGCGGGTCCGCCAGTCGCCCGGCGGGCACCTGCCGGCCTCGCGGGTCGTCCCCGGACGCCCGATCCCCCGGGGACGGCGGCCGCGGCGCCGTTCGCGCGCCGGCGACCGCCGTCCCGGGTGTCAGTCCGCCGCCGGCGCGTCCGCCCCCAGCGCGTCGGCCGGGGTGAACTTCTCCCGGTGGATCGAGCGGGGGGCCATGCGGCGCCGCTTGAACGCCTTGACGCCGGCCTCCACCATCGCCGGCGGCCCGCACAGCCACCCCGACCAGCCGCGCGCGCTCGGGACGTCCTCGAGGAAGGCGTCGGTCGGGAAGCCGGTCCGGTGGCCGGAGCCGCCGTCCGCCTCGTCGGAGAGCACCGGCACGAACCGGAAGCCGGGGTGGGCGGCCGCGAGCTCGGTGAGCCGGTCGACGTCGTAGAGGTCCTCGGCGGCGCGGACGCCGTGGTACAGCACGACCTCCCGCTCTGGGGCGCGCTGCAGCACCGTCCGGACGATCCCGACGAACGGCGCCAGGCCGGTCCCGCCGGCGATGCACACCATGGGTCCGCCCTCGTCGTCGGCCGCCTCGGGGAGGTGGAAGTCCCCGAGCGGGCCGGTCAGCTCCACCCTGTCCCCCACCTGCACCGACCCGAACAGCCAGGCGTCACTGGCCACCCCGCCCGGCACGCGCCGGACGTGCAGCTCGAGCACCTTGTCCTCCTCGGGGCTGTTCGCCAGCGAGTACTGGCGGCGCACGCCACTGCCGGGGACCACCAGCTCCACGTACTGGCCGGCGGAGAACGCCAGCGGCTCGTCCAGGCCGAGCAGCACGCGACGGGTGTCGCGGGCGACGTCCTCCACCTCCCGGACGGTCGCGACGAGGTCCCGCAGGACGTGGGTGCTGCGCACGTCGCCGGAGGCGGCCGACGGCGTGCTGACGACGGCGTCCCCGCACGGCGTGGCCTGGCAGGCCAGCGCCAGGCCGGCCCGCCGCTCGGCGTCGGTGAGGGTGTCCGACGGCGAGTCGCGGTGGTCGACCTCGCCCTGCAGGACCTGGAGCTTGCAGGTGCCGCAGGTGCCCTGGTTGCAGGAGTTGGGCATCCACACGCCCGCGCGGAGGAAGGCGTCGAGCAACGACTGGCCGGGCGCGCACCCGACCCGCCGGTCGCCGACGGTGAGCGACCACGCCGGGCTGGCCGTCATCTCGGTCGTGGTCATCTCAGACCTCCCAGGTGACGTGCAGGCTCGTCGGCCCCCGGAAGCCCCAGCCCCAGAACTCGACGCCCTCGCCGGTGTCCCGCTCCAGGACGGGGATGGACTCGAACAGCTCCTCGAGGCCGATCCGCATGACGTGGTTGGCGAAGTAGATGCCGGCGCAGGCGTGGCTCCCGGCGCCGAAGGCCAGGTGCGGCAGCGGCGGACGGTGCAGGTCGTAGGCGGTCGGCGCCTCGTACACGCCCGTGTCGTGGTTGGCCGACCCGTAGGACAGGATCACCGGGGTGCCGGCCGGGAGGTCGACGCCGGCGACGGTGACCGGCCTGGTCGAGATGCGGGCGGTGGCCGACCAGATCGGCGAGGTCCACCGCATGCCCTCGGAGACCGCGCGCGGGATCAGGGTCGGGTCGTCGACGACCTCCTCCATCTGCTCGGGCCGGCTGAACAGCCCCACCAGGGTGGAGGCCATGCCGTGGCCCGGCTCCTGCATCGCGCCGAGCAGGTACACGTAGATCGTCGGGTAGATGTACTCGCGGTCGCGGGTCCGGCCGGGCGGCATGCCGTCGTGCAGCCAGTGCGAGATGGCGCTGTCGTCGGGCTCCTCGATCCACCGGTCGATCAGCGGGTCGACCGTCGCGCGGATCTCCGCCTTGGCGGCGTCCCCCTCGGCGAAGCCCTCGGGGTTGGCGAACTCGCCGTTCTCGTCGAGCGCGGCGTTGGTGAACGACCGGTTCAGCTTGTGGAACCAGTCGCGGAGCGTGTCCGACGGCACGTCCCCGAGGCCGAGCAGGTCGCCGAGGGCGCGCACGCTGACCGGCTCGCAGTACTGCGAGACCAGCTCGGCGCGACCGTCGTTCTCGAACTGCTCGAGGAAGCCGCGGGCGATCGGCCGCACCAGGTCCTCGACCCAGCGGTCGACCTCCACCGGCTGCAGGCCGGGCTCGACCATGGAGCGCAGGTCGGCGTGCACGTCGCCGTTGACGCCGATGATGGCCGGGTGGCCGAAGGTCCGGCCGCCGGCCGGGGTGATGACGCCCTCGAAGTCCGGGCTGGTCGCGACCTCGCGGCACACCGCGGCGGTCGAGGCGACGTAGGAGCCGAGCACCGGCACGTAGGCCAGCGGCGCCTCGGCGCGCAGCCGCTCGTAGACGGGGTACGGGTTGCGCTCGAGCTGGGTCATGGTGACCTCGTCCAGCCAGGACAGGTCGCGCTGCTCCGTCGCGGCGGCGGGCTGTTCGGTGATCGTCATCAGGTCCCCTCGGTCTCGTCTGCTCCACGGGCGGCCGTGGTTGACGGGGAAAGGTAGGGAGCGCGGTGGTGAGCTGCGACACAGGAAGCGCGGTCCCGGCACCGATCGCGCGACGACTGTGTGACGCGCGTCGCAGGTAACGTCAGGGGCATGTCCGGACGGCGGCGCCCCGGGCCCTCCGACTGGGGCCAGGCCTCCCGCGTCGTCGCCGAGGCCTACTTCCCGCACGAGCTGCGCCTGGTCGGCGGCGCCTCGCAGCCGCGGCTCACCCTCCGCACGCTGGACCTCGGGCCCGTGCTGATCGGGCACGTGGGCTGGGGTGCCGACGTCGCGGTCGAGTGCGACTACCCCGGCGCCTACGAGGTCAACATGCCCCTGACCGGGCACCTGGAGAGCCGGGGGCGGCACAGTCCGGTCACGTCGGTGCCGGGCCAGGCGACGGTGTTCCGGGCCGACACCCCGTCGCTGATCAGCCACTGGGACGCGACGTGCACCGTCCTCGGGGTCAAGTTCGACGGCGCGTGGCTCGAACGGGAGGCCGAGCGGGTCCTGGGCGCCGACCGCGCCACGATGCGGGTGACCCTGCCCGACCAGCTCGACCTCGGTTCCGGCCAGGGGCTGGCGTGGCGGCAGCTCGTCACCGGGCTCTCGGCTCACCTGCGCGCCCCTGACCTGTTCGGGGACAGCAACCTGGTGCGCGACCAGCTGGCCGGGGCACTGGCGGCGGGTTTCCTGCTCACCGGCTGCCCGCCCGGCAGCCGGGGCGCGGCCCAGCCCCGCACCGTGAAGCGGGTGGTGGACTCCCTGCGCGAGGACCCCGCCCGCCCGTGGACCGCCGGGGAGATGGCCGCGCTGGCCGGCACCAGCGTCCGGCGGCTGCAGGAGGGCTTCCGTCAGTGGCTGGACTGCACGCCGACCGAGTACCTGGTCGACGTCCGGCTGCGGCGGGCCCACGCCGACCTGCTGGCGGAGCGGACGCTCAGCGTCAGCGACGTCGCCGCCCGCTGGGGGTTCTCCAGCGCGAGCCGGTTCGCCGCGGCCTACCGCAGGAAGTACGGGCGCTCCCCCTCCGAGGCGCGCCGCTGAGGCCTGCGGGCCGCCCCGGTGATGTGCGCCGACGGGGCGTCCCCGGTGCCGACTGCGCCGCGACCGCACCTCGCCGGTCCGATGCCCCGCCCGGCGACGGTCCCTGCCGTGGCCGGGCCGGGTGCCCGCGTCCGACGTACCGTCGACGGGGTGAGCATCGCCCCGCTGCCGACGGTCCGCCTCGACGGCCGCTTCGCCCGCGAGTTCCCCGAGATGGCCGTCCCGTGGGAGGCCGACGAGGCGCGGGACCCGCGGCTGCTGGTTCTCAACGACGCGCTGGCCGCCGAGCTCGGCTTCGACCCGAGCTGGCTGCGCAGCGCCGAGGGCGTGCGGTTCCTGGTCGGCAACCACGTGCCCGACGGCGCGACACCGGTGGCCCAGGCCTACGCCGGGCACCAGTTCGGCGGGTTCAACCCGCGCCTGGGCGACGGCCGCGCGCTCCTGCTCGGGGAGCTGGTCGACGCCGAGGGGCGCCTCCGGGACCTCCACCTCAAGGGCTCCGGCCGCACGCCCTTCGCCCGGGGAGGCGCCGACGGCCTGGCCGTGGTCGGCCCGATGCTGCGGGAGTACGTCGTCAGCGAGGCGATGCAGGCGCTCGGCGTCCCCACCACCCGGTCCCTCGCCGTGGTGGCGACCGGCCGCCCGGTGCGTCGCGAGTCCGTGCTGCCGGGCGCCGTCCTCGCCCGGATCGCGAGCAGCCACCTGCGGGTGGGGAGCTTCCAGTACGCCCGCGCCACGGGCGACGTCGACCTGCTGCGCCGACTCGCCGACTCCGCGATCAGCCGCCACCACCCCGTCGCCGCGGGCGCCGAGCAGCCCTACCGGGCCCTGTTCGAGGCGGTCGTCGCCGCCCAGGCGTCGCTGGTGGCGCAGTGGATGCTGCTGGGCTTCATCCACGGGGTCATGAACACCGACAACATGACGATCTCCGGCGAGACGATCGACTACGGGCCGTGCGCCTTCATGGAGGCGTTCGATCCGGCCACCGTCTACAGCTCCATCGACCACGGCGGGCGCTACGCCTACGGCAACCAGCCGCTCGCCGCCGAGTGGAACCTGGCCCGGTTCGCCGAGGCGCTGCTCCCCCTGCTCGCCGACGAGCAGGAGCAGGCGGTCGCGGTCGCGACGGAGGCCCTCGGCACGTTCCGGCCCGGGTACGACGCCGCGTGGTCGGCCGGCATGCGGGCCAAGCTCGGCCTGCCCGAGGGTGTGGACGACGACGTCGCCGTCGCGCTGGTCGACGACCTGCTCCCCCTGCTGCAGCGCGACCACGTCGACCACACGTCGTTCCACCGGCGGCTCGGTGCGGCCGCCCGCGGTGACGCCGAGCCCGTGCGCCTGCTGTTCCTCGACCTCCCCGGCATCGACGGCTGGCTGGAGCGCTGGCGCGCCCTCGGTGCGGACGCCGCGGCGATGGACCGGGTCAACCCGCTCTACATCCCGCGCAACCACCTGGTCGAGGAGGCTCTGGAGGCCGCGACCGCCGGCGACCTGGCGCCGCTCGAGCGACTCGTCGACGCGGTGCGCCGGCCCTACGAGGAGCGCCCCGGCCTCGAACGCTACGCCGCCCCCGCCCCCCAGGACTTCGGGGTCTACCGCACCTTCTGCGGGACCTGATCCCGGCCGACGGCGGTCCCCGCACCACGCTCCCGCTCCAGGGAGGAGCCGGCCCGGCGCGCGGGACCCGCGGGCTCGTGGCCGTCACCGGGCGGTGGCCCCGAGCCCGCGGGTCCCGCCGCGGTCAGCGGCTGCCACCCCCGATCATCGGGTCGTCGTCGGTACCCGTCACGCCGCTCTCCACGCCCTCCGTCGAGGACCGGGCGGTGTACCCCTCGGGCTCGGACTCCTCGACCAGGACCTGGGTCCGCACGGCGTCCGGCGGGGGCTGCGGGACGTCGGCGACCTCCTGCGGCCGGCCCACCTCCTCCGGCTGCTCGGCGCCCTGGCCGCCCTTCGACGTGGCTGCGGCGACGCCCGCCGCCGCGGCACCGGCGACCGCCGCCGCGCCGGCGATGACGCCCTTCGCCGAGAGTCCTGCCTTGCCGCTGTCCCCCTCGGAGCCGTAGGCGGCACCCACCCCGGGCGTGCCGACGTCGACGTGCTCGTTCACCGAGCCCCGCCACGCACCACTGGCGTAGCCCTGGTCCTCGACCAGGGCCTTGAACCGCTCCAGGTCGCTCCTGACCTGGCGTTCCACGATGCCGAGCTTGTCGCCCACCTGCTCCACGACGCCCTCGGGCTCGTACTCCAGCTCCAGGTACACGATCGTCGAGCTCGCACCGGCGGGTTCGAAGCGGACCGCCCCCGCGTTCGTCGCCCCGCTGGTCGCGGCCCAGGCGACCTTCTGGTCCGGGACCTGCTCCAGGATCGACGCCTCCCACTCGCGCCGCACACCAGCGATCTCGGCGACCCAGTGCAGGCGCTGGTCGTCGAGCTGGCGCACCTCCTTGACGCCCCCCATGAAGTGGGGGAAGTCCTCGAACTGGGTCCACTGGTTGTAGGCCGTGGTCACCGGTACGTCGACCTGGATCGACTTCTCGACCTTGGTGGTCATCGCGCGCACTCCCTCGTCACAGGATCCCGCCGGACATCGCGGTACCGGCGCTACCCGCGACACGGGTGGATGACGCACGTCACACCCGCCGTCCGGGTGGCAGGCCTCGATCAGCTGTCGAACTCCGGACCGCCGAAGCCGTAGGGCGGCTGCTCGGACGGCTGGCCGGGGAGTTGCCGCACGCCGAAGGCGACGACCTGGTCGACGCGGATCATCCGCCACGCATCGACCAGCAGCCACGGGCGCTCGGACTCCCGCACCTTCGCGATCCCCTCGCTCACCCACCGGGTGACCTCGCGGGGGTCCTGCTGCTCCAGGTGGTAGACGCGACTGAACGTCGTGGTCGGCGCCCAGGCCACCGTGTAGTCGATCGACACCCACATGCCGTCGTCACTGCTGGTCACGGCCGCACGCTAGCCGGACCGGGCGCCACCGGCTCGTCGAGGGCGACCGTGGAAGGGGCCCAGGAGGCCGGCGGTGCGGGGCGAGCCCGCGCAGCCCTCACGCGGGTGGCCGGGGCACCGAGTCCCAGAACGCGCACTGGTGCTCCTCGGCGACGGCGGCGTCGGAGAGGACGGTGCTCCGCCCGCCCGGCCGGAGCGACAGCACGCCCTGCCCCGCGTCGTACCGCGGCCACGCCGCCGCCTCGGGGACCGCGGGGTCGCCGTGCCGCACGAAGGCCCCCCAGTACTCCTTCATCTCGTCGGCCAGCTGCTGCTCCTCGGCGTCGAACGTCGGGGCGATCGGGGTGCCGTTGTCGAAGCTGGGCCACAGGTAGGCCAGCTCGGCGGCGTGCCCGGCCCCCCACTCGTAGCCGGGGACCGGTCGCAGGCCCGGCCCGGTGCGGGCGGCGAACTCGTACGCCCAGGTCGGCACGTGCCGGGCGAGGTCGCGGACGAGCGCCCGGTTGGGGCAGCCACCGATGCCGGCGGCGAGGCCGGCGTCGGTCCAGACCGCGCCGGAGACGTAGGCGCCGGTGAACTCGTCGGCGTCGGCCGGCCACGGGTAGCGGGACAGGACGGCGTCGGCCGAGTCGCCGAAGGTCTCACCGACCCAGGCCTCGTACTGCTCGCGGGTCCAGCCGATGCTCCCGACCGTGAAGGTGCGGCCCTCGTCGAGGTTGGCCCCGACGACCACCGGGACGCGCTCGAAGTCACCGCTGCCCACCGCGACGCGCGGGTCCGGTGGGAGGAACGGCGTGCCGCGGACCGGCGGGACGAAGGGCACCGGGGCATCGACGAGCGCACCCACCGGCGTGCCGCGGAGGCAGGCCACCGCTGTCGCGCGGTCGGGACACCCCACAGCGGCCGCGATGTCCTCACCGGCGGCGTCCGCCTGCTCCTGCGTGCGGGTCGGGCACGAGCCGCTCTGGATCATCGCTGCGGCGAACAGGCCCCGGGAGCCCGGGGCGACCAGGTGCGTGCAGACCGAGAAGCCGCCGGCCGACTCCCCGCCGATCGTCACCCGTGCGGCGTTCCCCCCGAAGGAGGCGATGTTCTCCTGCACCCAGCGCAGCGCCGCCTGCTGGTCCATCAACCCGTAGTTGCCGGACCCGCCCTGCTCGGCGGTCAGTGCGGGGTGCCCCAGGAAGCCGAGAGCACCGAGCCGGTAGTTCATCGTCACGCCGACGACCCCGGTCGCCGCGACGAGCTGCGTCATGTCGTGCTGGTCGGAACTGCCGTTCTGGAAGCCGCCGCCGTGGATGAAGACGTAGACCGGCAGGCGGTCCCCGGCCGTGGTGCCGGCGGGACGTTGCACGTTGACGAACAGGCAGTCCTCGGTCTCCGAGCGCGGGCCGTTCGTGCTCTCGGCCGCCGGGCAGCGGTGGCCGTACTCGTCGGCCGGCCGGACGCCGTCCCACGACGCCGCCGGCTGCGGCGGACTCCACCGCAGGTCCCCGACCGGCGGGGCGGCGTACGGGATGCCGAGGAAGCTGTCCACGCCCTCGGCCTGGCGGCCGCGCACGGCGCCCTGGTCGGTGTCGACGACGGGCTCCCCGGCCGACTGCGGAACGGCCAGGACCGCCGGCGCGGGCACGCAGATCACGATGCCGGCCACCACGGCGGCCGACGCGCCCAGCAGGTGACGGTGACGGGACATCTCATCCCCCTCGTACGTCGATGAGTACGGCGCGGAGACACCCGGCGGCCCGGGCGCGCGGGCCCGGGCCGCACGACCGCGGGAGAGCGAGGGACCGCGGCCGGTGGGACGACGGGTCCACTCCCGTTCGGGAGGCTGGGAACGGGGTCCCCATGGTGCCGCAGGACGGCGACCGACGACACCCGTCCGGACCCGCCGCCCGAGGAGTCCGCTCGGCCGTGGCCTCGGCGGTGCGACGGGTCAGTCGCCGGGGCGGGTGAAGTCGCTCAGCGTCGCCGTGCCCGGTGCGATGGCCGCGAACGGCACGGCGAGGTCGAACACCGCGACCCCGCCGGCCGGGAACCCGGCCTGCGCCTCGCGGCGGGCCACCGGACTGCCCTGACCGTCGTCCAGGAGTCCCACCAGCTGCCCCACCGACGGGTTGTGGCCGACCACGGCCAGGGTCCGGACGTCGTCGGGCACCTCCCGGACCGCCGTCAGCAGCGCCTCGACGGTGTTGTCGTGGACCCGCGGGTCGACGTCCGGGCGCACCTCCGGTGCCAGGACGCCGCCCGCCTGCTCCCAGGTCTGCACAGCCCGGCGGGCGGGGGACACCAGCACGGCGTCGGGCACCAGCCCGGCCCGTTCCAGCCAGGCGCCGAGCGCCGCAGCCTGCCGCAGGCCGTGCGCGGTCAGTGGCCGCTCGCTGTCGACCGGCGCGGAGCCGGCCTGGGCGTGGCGGATCAGCAGGAGCCGGTGCGGCGACACCCGCCGAGTCTGGCACCTGCCCGCGTGAGCCCGCGGTCCGTCGGCACTCCCGCGTCGTGGGTCGCGGGCGACCAGCGAGGATCGGACCGCCCGCAACCCACGAGAGGACACCACCAGCATGGCGACCAACCCCCGGATCGGACCCGTCGAGCGGGCCACCCACCGGACGTGGGACGAGTGGCTGCGGTTCATGGACGACATCGGCGCGGAGGACCTCGACCACAGGGCGATCGCCCTCGAGGTCCACCGGGAGCTCGACGGCACCGTCGAGCAGTGCGCCTGGTGGGCCCAGTCCGTGACGGTGGCCTACGAGCAGCACATCGGCCGGCGGGTCCCCGGGCAGCGGTCGGACGGGACCTTCCAGACCAGCGTGAGCCGGTCGACGTCGTTCGGCAGGGACGAGCTCATGGAACGGTGGCAGGCGTTCGCCGCCGAGGACGAGACCGTGCGGGGCGTCGTCGTCGACGACGCCCCGCGGGTCAGCGGCACCGACCGGCGCACCACCTGGCGGACGAAGGCCCGGGACGGCTCCTCGGTCATCGTGACCAGCGAGCCGAAGAGGAACGGGACCGCGTCCATCGTGGTCAACCAGGTCGGTCTGCAGACGACCGAGCTGCACGAGGAGGCCCGGCAGCGGTGGACGTCCGTCGTCACCCGCTTCCTGGACAGCTGCTGACACCCGGGCTCGGGACGACCGCGGGCCTCCGCGTGGCCGAGTCGCACCCCTGGGGCGGTAGCGTGGTCCCGAGCGCCGGGCCGGTCCCGCGTTCCTCGTGCGTCTCCCCGGTGGCGTACCCGAGCACCGGCCCCGGCTCGCGGGGCCCGGAGCCGAGGTCGTCCAGCCCCCTCCGGTGGACGACCGGAGGTCGACGCCATGTCCAGCACCGATCCATCGGACCCTCTCGGGCCGGTCGAGGCCCTGGAGCGGTTGGGCCGCCTCGCTCTCCGCGACAACTGCATGCGGTCCCTGTTGCAGTCGGTGGCCGACCTGGCGAAGGAGGTCATGCCCGGCAGCGCGGAGGCGTCGGTGTCCCTGCTGATCAACGACAGGTCGAGCACCGCGGTGTCCACCGGTCAGCTGGCCCTCGACTGCGACGAGAGCCAGTACGGCCGCGGCTACGGACCCTGCCTACACGCCGCCGGCACCGGCGAGCTGGTCGAGGTCGCCGACGCACAGGTGGAGACCCGGTGGCGCAACTACATGGAGCACGCCGTCGAGAACGGTGCCCTCAGCTCGCTGTCGGTTCCGTTGCCGATCAGCGAGGGCATCAGCGGCGCACTGAACGTCTACGCCCGCAAGCCCCACGCCTTCGACGAGACCAGCCGGTCGGTGGCCACCCGGTTCGCCGCCTACGCCGCCGTCGTCGCCGCGAACATGTACGCCTTCGAGGAGGCCCGCGACATGGTCGAGCACCTCGAGCACAGACTCGAGTCCCGGGCGCTCGTCGAACAGGCCAAGGGCATCCTCATGGGCCGCTACGAGCTCACCGCCGACCAGGCGCTGCGCGCCCTGGCCAAGGTGGCCCGGGAGACCGGCAGCAAGGTCCAGCACGTCGCGGACACCCTCGTGCGCACCGGCGACCTGCCGCAGGTGTAGCTCCCGCGGCCTCGCGGGTGGCCGCGGCGCTGTCCCCCTCCGCGGAGCTCGTGCCCCGCGTGGAGACCACCACCCCGTCGGTCGACGGCGCGGTCGCCGCGCGGACGACCCGGGCGGCGAGGTGGACACGGCGACCACCTCCGTCGCCGGGGACGGCCGGATCACCCGCGTGTACGCGATGCGCAATCCGCACGAGCTGGGCAGGCTGGACACGGTGGCCGAGCTGCGGCGGTGACGGAGGTCCGCGGCCTGTCTCTCGGGAGCGGACGTGGAACGTCACGAGGTGCTGATCGTGGGCGGCGGCAACGCCGGCATCTCGCTGGCCGCGCGGCTGCTCCGCGACGGCGCCTCGGACGTCACCCTCGTGGCTCCTCAGCCGGTGCACCGGTACAAGCCGCTGCTCAACTACGTCGGCGGCGGGCAGGCGACGATGGCGGACCTGGAGCGCCCGATGAGGGACGTCGTCCCCGACGGGTGCAGGTGGGTCCGGGACGGCGTCGAGTCGGTCGATCCGGCCGCCATGACCGTGCGCACGCGCGGAGGGCGGACGCTGCACTGCTCGACCCTCGTCCTCTGCCCGGGTCTGGTGGAGGACTGGGAGGCGACGCCGGGGCTGCAGTCCGCCTACACCGCCGGGTGGGCCGCCTCCACGTACGTCCCGGGTAGTGCGCCGCTGGTGTGGTCGGGGCTGACGTCATTGCGCAGCGGCTCCGTGGTGTTCACCGTGCCACCGGAGCCGGCGTCCTGCGGTCCGACCGCCCTCAAGCCGCTGCTCATGGCGTGCGACCACTGGCGGCGCGCCGGCGTCCTGGCCGACCTCGAGGTCCGGCTGCTCCTGCCCGGACCGGCGGTGACGGCCGTGCCGGAGGCCGATGCCATCCTCGACGCCACCCTCGCCGGCTACGGCGTGGAGGTGCTGCGCGAGGCCCACATGGAGCGGGTGGACTGGGAGACCCACGCCATCACGGTCGCCTCGCCGACCGGCGGACGGGTGATCGAGGACGTCGACTTCGCCCACGCCGTCCCGCACTACCGCGCTCCGCGGTGGATCGCCGACGCCGGCCTCGCCGCCGACCCGGCCCCGGGCCTGGTCGACATCGACCCCCAGACGCTGCGGTCCCGCCGGTGCCAGTCGGTCTGGGCGATCGGCGACGCCGCGGACGTGGCGACCCGTCCGTCGGGCGGGGCCCTGCGGAAGCAGGTCGACGTCCTGGCCCAGAACCTGGCGGCCGCCCGGAACGGGGAGCCGATGCAGCGGTACGACGGGTACACGGTCATGCCGATCACCGTGAGCCGACGCCGGCTGATGCTCGTCGAGGTCGACCGCAACAGCCGGCCGACCCCGTCGGTGCCCTTCATCGACCCGATCAAGCCCCGCCGCACGACCTGGTTCCTCGACCGCTACGTGCTCCCGAGGATCTACTTCCGCCGCATCCTCCGGGGACGGGTCTGACCGGCCGCCGCATCCGGTGACCGAACGGCGCTGACCGGCCGGTCGGCGCTCCCCGTCTCGGCGCCCACGCTCCGTGGCCCCCGTTGCCGAGTGGCCCGCTGGCATCCTCCGGGAGTCGCCGACGGACAGGAGACGGACATGACTGGCGGATTCACCTTCCCGAAGCCGGAGTTCGACATCGAGTCGACCGTCGAGCGCGCGCTGGCGTTGATCAACCGGACACTCCAACCCTCCCTCGAGGAGGCCCGGCAGGTCGTCGGCAAGGTGCGGGCGGGCAGACCCCTGGTCGCACCGGGAGAGCTGGTCGACCAGGTGACGCGCGGGAACCGGATCAGGGCGGCACGAGCGGTCTCCTACTCCCTGCCCTCGATCCTCCCGGGCTACGGGACGGTGATCTCGGCAGCGGCGCTCCCGGTCGCGCTGAGGGAGGTCCTCAAGGAGGCGGTGAGTGCGGCGGTCAAGGTCGGACTGCTCCACGAGAGGGACCTCACCGACCCTGAACTGACCCGCCTGGCCGTGCTCCTCGTCCTCACGGAGGGAGCGGTCGAGATCGACAGGACCGGGAGGATCCGTCCCGAGGCGGTCCTGGGACGCCACGCCCCGCTGGTGGGGCAGACCGGTTCGTACGACGCTCTGGCGTCCCTGCCGGCGTCGGACCGACAGGAGATCGCCGACTCACAGTCGGAGATCCTCCGGGCATGGGCGCTGGCGGTCGGCCCACCGCTCCTGGCCGGGCTGTTGCCCTTCGGCCTGGGTCCCATGGCCGCCGCGAACTACGTGCAGCACGTCCTGAAGGGCACGATCACGGCCGCCGGGAGGGTCTTCGGGGCCGCAGCACCCGTACCGGTGCCGGTCGAGGACCTCCCCGGGCGTGAGGTCCAGCCGGACGATCCCCGGGCGTGAGCGGCCGGATCGTCGCCCGACACCCCAGGGGGGCGTCGCCGACGCCATGGCGACCGGCCTGGTCGCGACCCAGTACCTCGGCCGCCAGAGTTCGGCCTGTCGATGCGGCGCGGACTGTCGACGCCACACTGCGGGTGGCGGAAGGTGACGGTCATGACAACACCGGACGATGCTCGTACACGCTGGCCCGACGGCGCCAGCCCCGGCTATCAGCACTTACCGGAGCCCGTAGCGCTCGAAGAGACGATCGCTCTTCACCCAGCCGGGCCAGCGGAACCCCCGCCCGACTGGAGCCCGGGCTTCGGTGACGCGGGGGACGGCGGCGACGGCGACGGTTAGCGGGGACTGCCCAAACCCCTCACCCGGTGAACAGGTCGCTAGAGCGACCGATTGCCCGCAACCCCGGGTGACCGACAGGGACGGACGGCCTTCCCCGTAGTGACGTTACCCTCTCCTCCGTAGCGGCCAGGACGCGAATCGTCATCGGCGCGGGGCCCCCTTCTTGGGACCGCATCGTGTCATCCGAGGAGCAATGGCAAGCAGCCATTGGCTAGGCACCGCAGATGACCGCCCATGATTCTCCAAGGGCGGAACCGCATCCGGTGGCCGGGATAACCCGGCGGCGGACATGAGGAGATGGGACTCATGCGGCGCACAATGACTGCTGCCCTGGCAACGGTGGCAATGACCCCAGCAATAGTGCTCCTTGGTGGTGCCGCGCACGCGGCACCAGGAGATGGGGCCGACATCATCAGGGGCGCAGGATGCACCATGCGGACCAATGCTGAAGGCACCGCGACGGTCAGAACAACGGACATGCAAGCGGTCGTCACACCCAGCGGCCGGGTCAATCTGGTTTGCCGTGGCCAGGTCGAAAGGGGATCCGTGAAACCCTTCCAAGCATCCGGGTTCCCCTGTCGCGTCGGCCCTGCCGGGACGACGACCGACTCACACATCGTGTGGACTGCATCAGGTCAGGGAACCCTCACCTGCCATGGAACGATTCCGGGCTAGTCGACGAGCAGTGCTCGACAGCGAGTGCCAGCCATCCATAGGCACTCGCTGTCGAGCACTGCCGCAGTCCGGTCTCGCCGGAGTGGTTGCCCCGGTCACGGACGCCGGACCGCATCACGAGCAGTACAGCTCCCTGGATGCCCCTCCGACGTCGTGAACCCGTCCTCTGTCCTGCCCCAGTGCCACCGGAGCAGTCCGCACGCGACTGAGCTGCACAGAGATGAGGGAGTCACACGTTGAAGCGGAACTCCACGACGTCGCCGTCCTGCATGACGTAGTCCTTGCCCTCCATGCGGACCCAGCCGCGCGACTTGGCCTCCTGCATGGAGCCGGCCTCCACGAGCTGGTCGAAGGAGACGATCTCGGCCTTGATGAAGCCACGCTGGAAGTCGGTGTGGATGACCCCGGCAGCCTGGGGCGCGGTCGCGCCGATCGGGATCGTCCAGGCGCGGGCCTCCTTGGGCCCGGCGGTCAGATAGGTCTGCAGGCCGAGGGTGCCGAAGCCGACACGGGCCAGCTGGTGCAGGCCGGGTTCGTCCTGGCCGATGCCGGCGAGCAGCTCGGCGGCCTCCTCCTCGGGCAGCTCGGCGAGCTCGGCCTCGATCTTGGCGTCCATCAGGATCGCCTCGGCCGGCGCCACCAGCGCCCGCAGCTCCTCGATCAGCGACTCGTTGGCCAGCTCCTCCTCGTCCACGTTGAAGACGTAGAGGAACGGCTTGGTGGTCAGCAGGGTCAGCTCCCGCAGCGGCTCGGGGTCGACGCCCGCGGCGAACAGCGTCCTCCCCTCGTGCAGCACCTTCTGCGCGTCGAGGGCGGAGGCCAGCAGCGCCGCGCGCTCCTTGTCCTTCTTCGCCTCCTTCTCCAGCCGCGGGACGGCCTTCTCCAGCGTCTGCATGTCGGCGAGGACCAGCTCGGTGTTGATCGTCTCGATGTCGTCGGCCGGGTCGACCTTCCCCTCGACGTGCACGACGTCGGGGTCGGTGAACACGCGGATCACCTGGCAGATGGCGTCGCTCTCGCGGATGTTCGCCAGGAACTTGTTCCCGAGCCCCGCACCCTCCGACGCGCCGCGCACGATGCCGGCGATGTCCACGAACGACACCGTCGCCGGGATGACCTTCTGCGAGCCGAAGAGCTCCGCGAGCTTCTGCAGCCGCGGGTCCGGGACGCCGACCACACCGACGTTGGGCTCGATGGTGGCGAACGGGTAGTTCGCGGCCAGGACGTCGTTCTTGGTCAACGCGTTGAACAGCGTCGACTTGCCGACGTTGGGCAGCCCGACGATGCCGATGGTGAGACTCACGGGAGTCGAGGGTACGGCCCCCGGCGGGCGCCCCCGTCGGCCCGCTCGGAGCCTTGTGCCTTCCTACAACGGCGGAGCAGAGGGCGGCTGGCCGCCCCCGCGGTCCCTTCCTAGCGTCGTTCCCGTCGGGCGCGTCCAGACACGGCACCCGGCCGTCGACCGCCCCGCGCCGAGCAGACGAGGAGGCCGCATGGCCTGGGACTTCTCCACCGAACCGGAGTTCGCCGCGAAGCTGGACTGGGCCCGCGAGTTCGTCCGCACCGAGATCTACCCGCTGGAGACCCTGGACCTCGACCACGCCGAGTTCCGCCGGCTGGCCGCGCCCCTGCAGGAGAGGGTGAAGGAGCAGTCGCTGTGGGCCGCTCACCTGGACCCGGAGCTCGGCGGCCAGGGGTACGGGCAGCTCCGGCTGGGCCTGCTGCACGAGATCCTGGGGACGACGGAGCTCGCGCCCTACGTCTTCGGCTGCCAGGCGCCGGACTCGGGCAACGCCGAGCTGCTCGCCCTCGCCGGCACCGAGGCCCAGAAGCAGCAGTGGATGCACCCCCTGCTCGACGGCCGGCTGCTCAGCGCCTTCTCGATGACCGAGCAGGGCACCGGCTCGGACCCGCGGCAGTTCACCAGCAACGCCCGCCTTGTCGACGGCGAGTGGGTGCTCAACGGTCGGAAGTGGTTCGTCGGCAACGCCGGGCGTGCCGACTTCCACATCGTCATGGCGGTCACCGAGCCCGACGCCCCACCGCACCAGCGGATGTCGATGCTGATCGTGCCCCGGTCGACCCCTGGCATCGGCATCCGGGAGATCGGGCTGATGAACGACCCCGACGGCCGGCACCCGGTGTGGTCGCACTGCGAGGTCACCTACGACGACGTCCGCGTGCCCGAGGAGAACCTGCTCGGCGAGCGCGGGCAGGCGTTCACGCTGGCGCAGAAGCGTCTCGGGCCCGGTCGCATCCACCACTGCATGCGCTGGATCGGCGTCTGCCGGCGCGCGTTCGACATGCTCTGCGAGCGCGCGGTCAGCATCGACGTCCACGGCAGCCTGCTGTCGGAGAAGCAGACGGTGCAGAACTGGGTCGCCGACTCGAAGGCGGCCATCGAGGCGGCTCGTCTGCTCACCCTGCAGGCGGCGTGGAAGATCGACCAGGTCGGCGCGTCCGCGGCCCGCACGGAGATCGCGATGATCAAGTACCACGGGGCGACCGTGCTCCACGACGTCATCGACCGGGCGATCCAGGTGCACGGCTCGCTGGGGTTCTCCACGGACATGCCGCTGGAGCAGATGTACCGGTGGGCGCGTGCCGCCCGGATCTACGACGGCCCCGACGAGGTGCACCGGGTGACCGTCGCCCGGCGGGTGCTGCGCGACTACACGCCGCGGGCGGTCCCCACCGAGCACGTCCCCACCCGGCGGGCCGAGGCCCTCGCCCGCTTCCGCGACCACCTCGAGGTCGCCGTGGCGGCCCAGTGACCGGGACGACGACGGGCACGGGCGTGGCCGGCGCGCTGGCGGGGTGGCTCACCCGGCACACCGGCTCGCCGGGCCCGTGGGAGCTGGCCCGCCTGGCCGGCGGCAACTCCAACGAGACCTGCCTGGTGCGCGGCGACGGCGTCGAGGTCGTGCTCCGCCGCCCACCGCAGCACGCCCTGTCGACGTCGGCGCACAGCGTCGCGCGCGAGCACCGGCTGCTCGCCGCACTCGCCGGCACCGGCGTCCCCGCCCCGGCACCGATCGCGCTGTGCGAGGACCCCGCCGTCCCCCTCGCGCCGTTCCTGGTGATGGAACGCGTCCCCGACTCCGTGTCCATCACCGACGCGCTGCCGCCGGCCTATGCCGACGACCCCGCCGCGCCGGCCGTGGTCGCCGACGCCGTGGTCGACGCGCTGGCCGCCGTCCACCGGGTGGACTGGCGTGCGGCCGGGCTGGACGGGTTCGGCCGGCCGGACCAGTTCCTGGCCCGGCAGGTGCCCCGCTGGTACGGGCAGTGGCGGTCCGTCGCCCGCCGGCCGCTGCCCCGCATGGAGGCGCTGGCGGACTGGCTGGAGGGCCACCGCCCCGCCGACCGGCCCCCGGCACTGCTGCACGGCGACTACCACCTCGACAACTGCCTGTTCTCGACGGCGAGCCCGCGGCTGCTCGCGGTCATCGACTGGGAGATGGCGACGATCGGGGACCCCCTGCTCGACCTCGGCCTGCTGCTGGCCTTCTGGGGCGAGCGGCCGGTGACCCCCTGCGCGATGCCGCGCATCCAGGCGGTCTCCCGGGTCCCGGGCGCCCCGCCGCGCGCACACCTGCTGGCCAGGTACGAGGCGGCGACCGGGGCTGCCGTGCCGCACCTGCCCTACTACCAGGGCCTGGCCTTCTTCAAGCTCGCCGCCATCGTCGAGGCCGCCTACACCCAGCACCTGGACGGGCAGTTGCAGACCGAGTACGCCGCCGCGCTGGAGGACGACGTCCCCGCCCTGCTGGAGGAGGCAGCGGCGACCGTCGGCCTCGGCGCCGCCCGCTGAGGCCGAGCCGTTGGAGGGGGCTACAACCGCGCGCGCACCCCACCGGTGACGGTCGCCCGCGCCCGGCTCCACGCTGAGCCGCGACGATGCCCCGCCCTCGGGCGGGACCCGGTGAGCACCTCGAGGGAGACGCCCGTGAGCGAGCGCGACTGCACCTTCGGCCTCTGGTACGACTTCCGGAACCCCGCGCGCTGGCCGCGGTCCTTCAGCGCCCTGTACGCCGAGGCGCTGGACCAGATCGCCTGGGCCGAGTCCCTCGGGATCGGCTCGGTGTGGCTGACCGAGCACCACTTCGTCGAGGACGGGTACACCCCCTCCCCCTTCGTCCTGGCCTCGGCGATCGGTCAGCGCACCAGCACCATGCGGATCGGCACCAACCTCATCGTCGCGCCGTTGCACAACCCGGTCCGGCTGGCCGAGGACGCCGCGACCGTCTCCCTGCTCACCGGCGGGCGTTTCGACCTCGGCCTGGGCCAGGGCTACTGGGCGCCGGAGTTCGCCGCCTTCGGCCGAGAGCTCAAGCAGCGCCCGAGCCTGCTCGAGGAGAGCGTCGAGCTGATCCGGCGGGCCTGGTCCGGCTCCCGCGAGCCCTACGAGGGCAAACGGTTCCGCCTCCCCGACGTCCCGGTCACCCCGGTCCCCGAGCAGACCCCGAGCCTGCTCGTCGGGGCCATGGCCGACCCGGCGATCGAGCGTGCCGCCCGGATCGGTGACGGGTTCCTCAGCACGCAGAACGCCCACCAGCAGTCCTACCTGGACGCCCTGGAGCGCCTCGGCAAGCCGGTCGACGAGGGCCGCATCTACGCCGGGCAGTGGGCCGTGATCGCCGACGACCCGGAGCGCACCTGGGCCCGCATCGGGGAGCACGCGCTCTACCAGATCAACAACTACGTCTCCTGGGGCGCCTTCGGCCCCGCCGACCAGGTGCCCCGGTTCGCCGACCCCGACCAGCTCGTCGCCGGCGGCGCGTTCACGCTGTGGGACCCGGACACCGCGGTCGACGAGCTCACCGCCCTGCTGCGCGAGCGCCCCCAGATCAAGGACGTGCACTTCTGGGCGCAGCTGCCCGGCGAGTCGGTCGACAGCGGTTCCGAACGGATCGAGGTCCTGGCGACCAAGGTGGTGCCGCGGGTGCGGCAGCGGCTCGCAGCCGAGACCGAGGCCGAGGCCGTGGTGGCCGGATGAGCAGCCCGCTGCTGATCTCCGGGTTCGTCCGGCGGGCCCGCGACCTCTTCGGCGACCGGGAGGTCGTCGAGTACCGCGCGGGCACCGAGGCGCACCGCTACACCCACCGCGAGCACCACGCCCGCGTCGTCCGGCTGGCCGGGGCGCTGGTGCGCCTCGGGGTCCGCCCCGGCGACCGGGTCGCCACCCTCGCCTGGAACCACCGCCGGCACCTGGAGCTCTACTCCGCCGTCCCACTGGCCGGCGCGGTGCTGCACACCGTCAACCTGCGCCTGGAGCCCACCGAGATCAGCTACATCGTCGAGCACGCCGAGGACCGGGTGATCGTCGTCGACCGCTCCCTGCTGCCGCTGCTCGAGCAGGTCCGGGCCCGGCGCCCCGACCTGCTCGTCGTCGTCACCGACGGCGGGGACGGCGGACCGGGGCTGCTGGACTACGAGGACCTCGTGGCCGAGGGCCCGGACCTGGACGCCCCGCCCGCCGTCGGCGAGGAGGACCTCGCCGCGCTGTGCTACACCTCGGGCACCACCGGGCTGCCGAAGGGCGTCGGCTACTCCCACCGCGCCCTGTACCTGCACACCTTCGCCGCCTGCCTCGCCGACGGGCACGCGATCTCCGAGCGGGACACCGTGCTGCACGTCGTCCCGATGTTCCACGCCAATGCCTGGGGCATCCCGTTCGCCGCGCTGATGTCCGGCGCCCGCCAGGTCCTGCCCGGCCCGCACCCCACCCCGCCGGAGATCGCCCGCATCATCGAGGCCGAGCGGGTGACCTACGTCGGCATGGTCCCCACGGTGGCCGTGGACCTGGCCCGCCACGCGAAGGCCACCGGCGCCGACCTCAGCAGCCTCCGGGCCCTCGTCCTCGGCGGCTCCACCCCGAGCCTGGAGCTGCTCCGCACCCTGGAGTGCGACCTCGGCGTCCCGGTCTACCAGGGCTGGGGCATGACCGAGATCTCGCCCATGGGCACCTTCGCCCGGCCGCCGGCGAGCGCCGACGGTGACCCCGCCGCCCGGCACGCCTACGTCCGCACGCAGGGCCGGCTGCTGCCCGGCCTGGAGTGGCGGCTGGTGGACGACGACCTGCGCGACGTGCCGCACGACGGCGTGCACCGCGGCGAGCTGCTGATGCGCGGGCCGTGGGTGGCGAGCAGGTACTTCCGCGACGAGCACCCCGAGTCCTTCCACGAGGGGTGGTTGCGCACCGGCGACATCGCCACCATCGACCCCGGGGGCTGGCTGCGGATCGTGGACCGGAGCAAGGACCTCATCAAGAGCGGCGGGGAGTGGATCAGCTCCGTGGAGCTGGAGCAGGCGCTGCTGGACCACCCCGCCGTCCGGGAAGCGGCGGTGGTCGCCGTGCCGCACGAGCGCTGGCAGGAGCGACCGGTGGCCGTGGTCGTCCTGGACGACGGCTCGACGGCCGGCCCGGCGGAGCTGCTCGACCACCTGCGCGACCGGGTGCCGGGGTGGTGGCTGCCCGAGCGCGTGCTCGTCGTGACCGAACTGCCGCGGACCAGCGTCGGGAAGGTCGACAAGAAACGCCTGCGTGCAGCCGTGCCGGGCCCGTCGTTGTAGACGCCTCCAACGCCCCCGACGCGGACCGGTGCCCCGCGGCCGCCGGCGCCCCTAGCGTCCGCCGCACCGTTGCGAGCCTGGAGGAGACACCATGGCATTCCTGGAGGTCGAGGGGACTCGACGCATCTACTTCGAGCACCACAAGGGGTCCGGCCGGCCGATCGTGCTGATCCACGGCTGGGGCATGGCCACCCGCTGCTGGGACGGCGTCCTGCCCGCCCTGCGGGCCAACGGCAACACGGTGGTCACCCTCGACCACCGCGCCTGCGGACGCTCGGACAAGGACTTCGACGACGTCAGCACCGGGGCCATCGGCGCCGACGTGGCCCGGCTGTGCGAGGAGCTGTCCCTGGACTCCCCGGTGCTCAACGGCTGGTCCTTCGGCGGCGCGGTGGCCGTCGAGGCCGCGGCCCGGCTCGGCTCGAACCTCTCCGGCCTCGTCCTCACCGGCGGCGCCACGCCGCGCTACACCGCCGCGCCGGACTGGCCGCACGGCGGCGGCGTGGCCGACGTCGAGGGCGTGCTGGCCGGCGTGGAGAGCGACCCCGCCACGACGTTCAAGGCGGTGGCCTCAGCTGTGTGCGCGGCGCCGGTCAGCCCGGAGGTCGTGGACTGGATGTGGGCGATGTTCCTCGAGATGGGGCCGCGCGGCACCGACTCGCTGCGGGACCTCGCCGAGCTGGACCAGCGCAAGACCCTCGCCACGATCGAGGTGCCCGTCCTGGTGCTGCACGGCCGGCAGGACGCCTTCGTGCCGTTCTCCGGCGCCGAGGCCGCCGTCGGCCTGTGGCCGGACGCCCGTCTGGTCGAGTTCGAGCACAGCGGCCATGCCCCGTTCATCGAGGAGCGCGACAAGTACCTGGCGGAGCTGGTCGGCTTCCTGAACCGATGAGTGCACCGACGGACCGGGTGCGGACCTGGGTGGTCACCGGCGGCTCGCGCGGCATCGGTCGCGCCGTCGCGGAGCGGGCCGCCACGATCGGGGACCGGGTGGCGACGTTCGCCCGGTCCGCGACCGGTGACGGCGAGTGCCCCGACCGGTTGCACGTCTCCGTCGACGTCACCGACGCAGCGTCGGTGCACGCGGGCCTGGATGTCGTGCGCGACCGCTTCGGGTCGGTCGACGTCGTCGTCAACTGCGCCGGCGTGCACCGGGGCGGACGGGTGGAGAACCTCACCCGGGAGGCCTGGGACGAGGTGGTCGGGACCAACCTCAGCGGTGCCTTCGAGGTCTGCCGCGCCGCCGTCCCGCTGCTCGGTGCGGGATCGGCGGTGGTCAACGTGGGTGCGGTCGTGGGCTTCCGCGGCTTCCCGGGTGACGTCGCCTACGGCTCGGCCAAGGCCGGGCTCAGCGGGCTGACGCAGGTCCTGGCCGTCGAGCTCGCGCCCCGCGGGATCCGGGTCAACCTCGTCGTCCCGGGCTTCGTGGACACCGAGATGACCGCCGGTCTCAGCGGCCGGGCCCGGGAACGGATCCTCGCGGCCATCCCCGCCGGACGGGTGGGAACGGCCGCGGAGATCGCCGATGTCGTCGTCGCCGTGGCCGGCGCGAGCTACATGACGGGGGCCACGGTGCCGGTGGACGGCGGGCTGCTGGCCTCCTTCGGCGGCACGGCCCGGTAGGCGGTTGTGCTGACCTCCAACCGCGCCACCGCACGGGGATGGTCGCCCCGCGGCGCCCTCCCTAGCGTCGGGACACCACTGGAGCCGACACGGCCCCCCGAGACGAGGAGTGGCGCATGAGCACCCAGGAGGAGACCCGGAGCCGCGAGGAGGCGAACAAGGCGCTGGTGGCGGAGTTCATGGAGGTGTTCTCCGCCGGCGACGTCGAGAAGATCCTGTCCTTCCTGTCGGACTCGGCCACCTGGTGGGTCGCTGGGGACATCGAGGGCATCTCCGGCACCAAGGACAAGGCCGCGTTCGGGGAGATGCTGTCCTCGCTGTCCGGCCTGGCCACCACCGGCGCGATCCGCCTCACCCCGCACGCCTGGACCGCCGAGGGCGACCGGGTGGCGGTGGAGACCGAGTCCTACTGCGAACTGCGCAACGGCCGCGTCTACAACAACGCCTACCACTTCGTGTTCGTCGTCCGGGACGGCCAGGTCCAGAGCGTCAAGGAGTACCTGGACACCGAGCACACCCGCGCGGTGTTCGTCGCGCCCTGACCGTCCCGCCCCACCCCACCCGGAACCGCATCAGAGGAGATCGTCCATGGACGTCGGTGTTCTGCTCGTCTTCCAGAACTGGTTCGAGGACATGAGTGACGAGGAGGTCTTCACCCGGGACCTCAACCTCGGCGTGCTCGCCGAGGAGTACGGGTTCGACTCGGTGTGGTCGGCCGAGCACCACTTCGACGACTACTCGATGTGTCCGGACAACCTGCAGATCATGGCCTACCTCGCCGCGCGCACCTCGCGCGTCAAGCTCGGCACCGGAGCGGTGATCCTGCCGTGGAACGACCCGCTCCGCGTCGTCGAGAAGGCGGTCATGCTCGACCACATGTCCCAGGGTCGCGTGCTCCTGGGCCTGGGACGCGGGCTGGCGAAGATGGAGTACGAGGCCTTCCGCACCGACATGAACGAGGCCCGGCAGCGCTTCGACGAGGCCGCGGCGATGGTGGTCCGAGGGCTGGACGACGGCTTCGTGCAGAACGACGGCCCGCTCTACCCGCAGCCCCGCGCCGCCATCCGCCCCGCACCGAGCCCCGACCGGCCGTGGAAGGACCGGCTCTTCGCCGCGGCCATGTCGCCGGACTCCGTCCCGCCGATCGCCGACCTCGGCGTCCAGCTGATGACGTTCATGCAGTACGACATCGAGACCCACGCCGAGGCACTGGCCCGCTGGCGGGACCTGCACCTGGAGAAGCACGGCCGGCTGCCCGGCCCTCCCCTGCTGCAGGACTTCACCTTCTGCCACGAGGACGAGGAGGAGGCCCGCCGCGTGGCGCAGGAGTACATCTCCCGGTACTTCCTGTCGGTCATCAAGCACTACGACTTCGCCGGTTCGCACTGGCGGGAGACGAAGGGCTACGAGGCCTACCAGGCCGGCGCCGACATGATCCGGGAAGCCGGTATGGAGAACGCCGCGGCCGCCTACGTGGAGGCCAACGTCTACGGGACGCCGCAGCAGATCGTGGAGAAGTACGCGCACCGCCGGGAGGTCATCGGGGACTTCATGGCCAACGCGGCCTTCTCCTTCGCGGGGATGCCCTACGACAAGGTCGAGTCCAGCCTGAAGCTCTTCGGCGAGAAGGTGGTCCCCGAACTGCACAAGATGAAGGCCAAGACCCCGGTCGCCGCCTGACCAGGTCCGGGTCCGGGCCGGCCACGCCGGCCCGGACCCCCGCCGGGAACTCCCACAGCCGCCCCGCCGGGGCCGTCGAGCGGGCACACTGCGAGCCAGCAGAGGCTCGCACAACGAGGTGGTGGCCCGTGCACGTTGCCGTGACGTCGACCCTTCCGGCCCCTCGGCAGACCGATCGGCCCGACCCGGAGGCGGACGGCGGACCGGCGGACCGCCGGGAGCGCGAGGTGATCGCCGCCTTCAGCGAGATCACCACCGAGGCCATCACCGCCGCCTCGCTGGAGGACCTGCTCAAGCTGGTCGGCAAGCAGCTGTGCCACCTGCTCGGCGTCAGCCGGTGCTCGGTGTACCTGCGCCGCGACGACGGCCGCTTCTTCGGAGCCGCCGGCCACTGCGAACGGGCCGGTGACATCACCGAGGCGGTCAAGGCCCAGGAAGCCGGCATCCCGGACGACGACTTCAGTCGCGAGGTCATCAGCACCATGACGCCGGTGCTGATCAGCGACGTGACCCGCGACCCGCGCCCGCACCGCCGCACGATGGAGCGGTGGGGCGTGCGCGCCATGCTCGGCGTCCCGCTCGTCTTCGACGACGAGGTCATCGGCATCATCTTCGTCGACGACGTCGACCGGGAGCACGCCTACAGCGACGAGGACATCGCCCTCACCACGCTCTTCGCCCGGCTCGCCGCGCTGTTCATCCGGCAGGCCATGCTCAACGCGCGGCTGAAGGACAAGGTCGCCGAGGCGGTACGGCAGCGCAACGTGCTGGAGTACCTCGCCGACGTCCACCGCGAGCTCACCAACGCCGTCCTCCACGGCGCCGACATCCGCGCCGTGGTGAGCCTGCTCAGCCAGCTGTCGGCCAAGCCGGTGGTGCTCTACGACGAGGAGTTCCAGGTCCTCACGTGGGCGGCACCCCCGGGCCTCAAGATGTCGGTCCCGCCGGTCCTCGCGCCCAGCACCCTCGCCGTCCCCTCGGTGCGCGCCGCCCTGTCCGCCCTCCGCACCGGGCGCCCCTCCGCGGTGGTGCCCCCCACCCGCACGGTGGGGCTCGGTCCCCGCAACCTCGTGTGCCGGCTGGTCATCGAGGGGGCACCGAGCGGCTACCTCAGCATCGTCGAGGTCGGCCGCGGCCTCAGTGACCTCGACACCAAGCTCGCCGAGCGGGGCGCGACAGTCCTCTCCCTCCAGGTCCTGTCCGAACGTCGGCAGGTGGAGGCCGAGGGCCAGGCCCGCGACGACTACCTCTCCGACCTGCTGCGCGGCTCGCGCGACGAGGAGCAGCTGACCCGGCGTGGCCTGCAGTTCGGCGTCGACCTCTCCGAGCCGCACGTGCTGGTCCGCATGTGCCTGGCCACCGGCGGGCAGCAGCCCAGTGCCTCGGCGGGCCGCCACCTCGTGGTGCGGCAGTTCGCCACGGCCCTGGGCGGCGGCGAGCCACCGGCGGTGAGCCTGCCCGGTGCCGTCATCGTGCTGGTCCGGGTGGACCGCGACGCCGGTCAGGCCGGCCCCGAGGGGCTGCGGTCGGCCGTGGAGTCCGTCGTGGCCGCCCTCGCCCCGGCGTCGGGCACCCGCAGCGCGGTCATCTCCAGCGTCTGCCACAGCGCGACCGACTTCACCGTCGCCCACCGCGAGCTGCGCGACGTCGACGACCTGCTGCGCGCCTTCGGCTGGACCGACGGCGTGCGCACCGTCGACGAGCTGGGCCTGTTCCGGCTGGTGCTCAACAGCGGCCGGGTGAAGGAGGCGGTGCGCTTCGCCCACGACCTCGTGCGGCCGCTGCGCGAGCACGACGGCGACGACGGTGCCCTGCTCGCGACCTGGCGGGCGTTCCTCGCGGCCGAGGGCCGCGTCCAGCCGGCCAGTGCCGCGCTCGGCGTGCACGAGAACACCGTCAGGTACAGGTTGAACCGCATCAGGGAGGTCACCGGCCGGGACCCCGCGAGCCTCGACGCGCTCCTCACCGCCCGGCTGGCCTTCCAGGTGCTGGACCTGGCCGGCGGGTAGCTGCCCGCGACCGGGTCTGCGCCCGGTGACCGACGCGCCTCCCCGTGGGCGGCGGGCGACCGTCGCGGGCGCGCCCCCTTGGTGACACCCACAACGGCGGCTCGACGAGGGCGGTGCCGGCTCCCCCGCTCCGTCCCTAGGTTCCAGGGCGGGGCGATCCCGGAGGAGGACCGCCGGACCCGCCCCGGCCGCGTGCACCGCGGCACCCACGGACGAGGAGAGGAGCAGGCCGGCATGGGCTCATTGGGAGGACGCGTGGCCATCGTCACCGGTGGCGCACAGGGGATCGGTCAGGCGACCGCGAGCCGGATCGCGCGGGAGGGAGCCGTGGTGCTCGTCGCCGACCTCAAGAGCGACGAGACCACCGTGAAGTCGATCGTCGACGAGGGCGGACAGGCAGAGCACCACGTCATGGACACCCGCCGGGCCGACGACTGGCGAGGGCTGGTCGAGCACGCGGTCACCACCCACGGCAAGGTCGACCTGCTCGCCAACGTGGCGGGCGTGGTCAACATGCAGTCCCCCGACGAGGTCGTCGACCTCACCGAGGAGGCCTGGGACACCGTCCTGGACACCGACCTCAAGGGCGTCTGGCTGGGGATGAAACACGTCATCCCCTCGATGATCGAGGCCGGCGGCGGCAGCATCGTCAACGTCTCCTCCCTCGCGGCGCTGAAGGGGATGCTCAACCTCGCCTCGTACTCCGCGGCGAAGGCCGGGGTCATCGGCCTCACCCAGCAGGTCGCGTACAGCTACGCCGAGAAGAACATCCGCGTGAACGCCGTCGCACCGGGGACGATCGACACCCCGATCCTCCAGGACATCACCCCCGAGCAGAAGCAGATCAACGCGAACGCGCACCTCATCAAGCGCCTGGGGCGGCCGGAGGAGATCGCCGCCGCCATCACCTTCCTGCTGTCCGACGAGTCGTCGTTCGTGACGGGCCAGACCCTGCCGGTCGACGGCGGTTGGGAGATCAACGGCCGCAACTACTGACCACCCGCGAGGAGCCGGGGACGCCGACGGGGGAACGCCCCGGAGCCCGCAGGGCCCCTGCCCCGCACGGGCAGACTGGGCCGATGCGCCCACGCACCGTCGTCCTCGCCGGCCTCACCGTCGCCGCCGGGGCGGCCGCCGCCCGCCGGCGGTCGCCCCGCCCCACGGTCGCGTCGACGCCCTCGCCGCCGGCCCTCCGCGGGCAGGAGCGCACCGTGCTCACCGAGGACGGCGTCCCGCTGCACGTGGAGGTGTCCGGCGCCGAGCAGCCCGGTGCCACCGTCGTCCTGGCGCACGGTTACGTGCAGTCCTCCCGGCTGTGGGCCGGCCAGGTGCAGGACCTCCTCGCCGCGCGCCCCGACCTGCGCGTCGTCACCTACGACCACCGTGGGCACGGCGCCTCCGGCCGCACGACGCGCGAGCGCGCCACCATCGACCAGCTCGGCCGCGACCTGGCCCGCGTCATCGCCGACGTCGCCCCGACCGGCCCCGTCGTCGTGGGTGGCCACTCGATGGGCGGGATGACGCTCATGGCGCTGGCGGAGCAGCGACCCGAGCTCTTCGGCGACCGTGTCGTCGCCGCCGCCTTCGTCGCCACCAGCTCCGGCGGGATGGACGCCGTCACCTACGGTCTCCCCGCACCCGTGGCCCGGGTGGTGCGGAAGCTGCTGCCGGTGCTCAGCGAGCGCAACGCCCGCGCCGAGCTCGCCGGCAGGGCGCGGAAGGTCGGCGGCTCGGACATGCGGCTGATCTTCAGCAGGGACGCCGACCCCGAGGACGTCCGGACGACGCTGGAGGTGCACCGCACCTGCTCCGCCGAGACCGTGGCCGCCTTCCTCCCCACCTTCTCCGACCACGACCGGGTGCGCGCACTGGAGGCCCTCGCCGAGGTCCCCGCGCTGGTCGCCGTCGGCGACGCGGACCGGCTGTGCCCCATCGAGCACAGCCGGGTCATCGCCGACGCACTGCCGCTCGCCGAGCTGGCCGTGTACCCGGGCGCCGGGCACATGGTCCAGCTGGAGCGGCGCGCCGAGGTCAGCCGGCGCCTGGTCGAGCTGGTCGCGCGGGCAGTGCCGTCGGCCACCGCCGAGGGGGACGGCGGCCTGAGGCCGGTCAGGCCAGGGGCTTGACCATCCGCGCCCGCGTCAGCGTCTCGCCGTCCAGGACCACGCTCTCGACCGCGACCTGCCGGTAGCCCAGCCGCTGGAACACCGGCGCGGCCCGCCACGACGCGTGGGTGACCAGCGACGCCAGCCCCGCCGACCGCGCCACGGACTCCACCGCGGTCAGCAACGCGCGCGCCACGCCGCGTCCGCCCGCGGGCGGCGTCACGAACAGCTGGTCGACCTCCCCCGGCACCAGCCCGTCGACGGCCGACAACGCGACCGAGGCGAACCCGGCCACGACCCCGTCCACCTCCGCCACCACCACGCAGGTCGCCTCGATGAACCGGGCGTGCGCCGCCTGCGACCGCCGCGCCGCCCACACCGCGCGCTGCGCCGGCGTGTAGTGCTCCGCCGCGGACTCCTCGATCGCCGCCCGGCTCAGCGCCGCCAACCCCGCGGCGTCCGACGGCCGCGCGGCCCGGACGACGACGCTCACCGGCCGGACCCCGGACCGGCGTGCCGGCCCTCGCCCGTGCGGTGTCGTGCGCGCATCTGCGGCATTGCACCACCGCCGGAGGGCGGAGAGCACCACGGGGGCCCGGGGTGGCCCGACCGCTCGACGGGACCGGGGTCGTCGTCGAGGCGGGGACTGTCTGGCCGCACGGCGACGACCTAACCTGCCCGCGTGGCCGACAACGCTCTGCAGGAGCTGGTCCAGCGGCGCCTGCTGGAACTGGGAGCGACCGCCGAGGACGCCTCGCGACGGTCGCGCTGGGCGGTCGCCCCGGAGACGATCGCCCGGATCGCGCACGGCCGGCACTCGGGCATGGTCAGCGAGCGGCTCGCGGCGGCCCTGGCCACGGCGATCGACGTCCCGGAGAACCGCGTCCGGAGGGCGGCGGGCCTGCCACAGGTCCACGACGTCCGGGCCGACGTGAGCACCGGGCCGCACCTGCGGGTGGTCGGCGACGACGGTCGCCTGCACTGACGGCGACGGCCGCGTCCGAAACCCGCCAGTCCCCGCCCCTCCCGGCTGCCATGCTCGCTGCATGACGCAGTCCCTCGACGCCGAGCGCTGCTACCGGGCGGTGGCCAGCCGCGACGCCCGGTTCGACGGCTGGTTCTTCACCGCCGTCGCCACCACCGGCATCTACTGCCGGCCCTCCTGCCCGGCCCGCACCCCGCTGGCCCGCAACGTCAGCTTCTTCTCCACCGCGGCCGCCGCCCAGGGCGCCGGCTACCGGGCCTGCCGCCGGTGCCGCCCCGACGCCGTCCCCGGGTCACCCGAGTGGGACGTCCGGGCCGACGTCGTCGCCCGCGCCATGCGGCTGATCGGGGACGGCGAGGTGGAGCGCTCGGGCGTCCCGGGCCTGGCCGCCCGGCTCGGCTACTCCGAGCGGCAGCTGCACCGGCTGCTCGTCGCCGAGCTCGGCGTCGGACCGCTGGCCCTGGCCCGCGCCCAGCGCGCGCAGACCGCCCGGCTGCTCATCGAGACGACGGACCTGCCCATGGCCGACGTCGCCTTCGCCGCCGGGTTCGCCAGCATCCGGCAGTTCAACGACACCGTGCGCGAGGTGTTCGCGACCACGCCGAGCGGGCTGCGTCGCACCGCGCCCGCGGCCGCGGCCGGCATCCCCGGCGAGCTCACCCTCCGGCTGGCCGCCCGAGCCCCCTACCCGGCCGACGAGGTCCTGCTGTTCCTGGGCGCGCACGCCGTCCCGGGCCTCGAGGAGTGGGACGGGACGACGTACTCCCGCGTGCTGGACCTGCCGCACGGGCCCGCCGTCGTCCGCCTCTCCCCGACCGCCGGCGCCCCCGGGGTGACCGCGCGGCTGCGGCTCGCCGCGCTGCGCGACCTCGGGGTGGCCGTGGCCCGCTGCCGCCGGGTGCTCGACCTGGACGCGGACCCCGCCGCGGTCGACGACGTCCTCGGGGCCGACCCGGCGCTGGCCGCGCTGGTCGCCGGCGCACCCGGCCGGCGGGTGCCCGCCGCCCCCGACGCCGCCGAGCTCGCGGTGCGCGCCGTGCTCGGCCAGCAGGTGTCGGTGGCCGGCGCCCGCACGCTCACCGCCCGGCTCCTGACGGCGGCCGGCACGCCGCTGCCCGAACCGGTCGGCACCCTCACGCACGTCTTCCCCCGGGGCGCCGCGCTCGCCGAGGCCGACCTGGGCGCCGTCGGGCTCACCGGGGCGCGCCGGCGCACGGTGCACGCACTCGCCGCCGCCCTCGCCGACGGCGCGGTGCCCCTCGACCCGGGCGCGGACCGGGACGACGCCGTCCGGGCGCTGCGCGCGGTGCCCGGCATCGGGCCGTGGACCGCGGCGCTGGTCGCCCTGCGCGGGCTGGCCGACCCCGACGTGTGGCTACCCGGTGACCTCGCGTTGCGGCGCTCGCTGGCCCGGCTCGGCAGCTCCGACACCGATGCGGCCACCCGCTGGCGCCCGTGGCGTTCGTACGCCGTCATGCACCTGTGGGCGATGGCCGTCCCGGACCTGTTCACCCGCCGTCCGCCGTCCCTCCCCGAACGGAGCGCCTCATGACCCCCCAGCCCGCCCGGTTCGCCGCCATCGACACGCCACCGGGACCGTTCACCGTCGTCGTCACCTCCGCGCCCGACGGCTCCGACGTCGTCCTCGCCAGCGGCTGGACCGACGACGTCGCCGAGCTGCTGCCCGTGGTGCACCGCTCGCTGCGACCCACGTGGGTCGAGCGGGCCGAGCACCTGCCCGTCCTGGACACGGTGGAGGCCTTCGTCGACGGCGACGTCGCCGCGATCGACGACGTACCGGTGCGGCAGCGCTCCGGCCCCTTCCTCGAGGACGCCTGGGAGGTGCTGCGCACCGTGCCGGCCGGCGAGCCGGACACCTACGCCGCCTTCGCGGCGCGGTGCGGCCGTCCCTCGGCGGTCCGGGCGGCGGCCAACGCCTGCGCCCGCAACGCCGCCGCGCTGTTCGTGCCGTGCCACCGGGTGCTCGGTTCCGACGGCGGGCTCGGCGGCTTCCGCTGGGGGACGCCGGTGAAGCGGTGGCTGCTCGACCACGAGGCCGCCGCGACACCCCGCCGCCACCTCACCCTCGTCTGAGCCGCCTCCCCGGAACTGTCGGACCCGTCCGGCAGGCTCGCCCATCATGGATGCCGCCTCCCTGCTCACCGGTCTCCTCATCGGCGCGCTGCTGGCCACCGCGGCCACCCTCGGCGTCGTCGCGCTGCTCGCGCGGCGCCGCCCGGCCGACGACGGGCTCGACCCGCTGCACGAGTCGCTGGACCACCTGCACCGGCTGCTGGCGGGCATGGAGCGGGCCCGCGCCACGGCGCACGGGGAGCTGCGCGAGCAGATGGGCACGGTCGGGCAGGCCTCCTCGCTGCTGCGGCAGGAGACGGCGGCGCTCGTGACGGCGTTGCGGACGCCGCACGTGCGCGGCCGCTGGGGCGAGGTGCAGCTGCGGCGGGTGGTCGAGGTGGCGGGCCTGCTGGAGCACTGCGACTTCGTCGAACAGCCCAGCGGCACCAACGACGCCGGCGCCGGCGTCCGGCCCGACCTGGTCGTCACCCTCTCCGACGGACGGCAGGTCATCGTCGACGCGAAGGTGCCGTTCACCGGCTACATCGAGGCGGTGCAGGCCGACGACGCCGCCGTCCGCGCCGAGCGGGTCGCGGCGCACGCCCGGCAGCTGCGCGCCCACGTCGACGCCCTGTCCGCCCGGCGCTACCCGACGGCGTTCCGCCCGGCCGCCCCCTTCACCGTGCTGTTCGTCCCCTCCGACGGGTTCCTCACCACCGCGCTGGAGGCGGAGCCCGGGCTGCTGGAGTACGGCTTCGCCCGCGACGTCGTGCTGGCCACGCCCAGCACGCTGCTGGCCCTGCTGCGCACGGTGGCCTACTCGTGGCGGCAGGAGCGGCTGGCCCGTGACGCCGACCAGGTGCTCGAGGTGGGCCGCCGGCTGCACGCACGGCTGACCACGCTGTCGGGCCACCTCACCCGGCTGGGCTCGGCGATCAGCTCGACCATGACGCGCTACAACGAGACGGTCGGCAGCTACGAGGGGTCGGTGCTGGTCGCCGCCCGCCGCTTCGACGACCTGGGTGTGGCCGAGGCCCCGGTGCCCACCCCGCCGCCCGTGGAGGCCACCATCCGGACGCTGCGCCCGGCCGAGCTGCCGCCGCTCGGCGAGTCCCCGGCCGACGTCGGCACCGACCGGGACGGCACCACGGGCTGACAGGCCGGCGGCGTCCCAGCCGTCGCCCCAGTACCGGTCCGTCACACCAGCCCCTGCACCCCCGCCTGATGTGCGCGCGCAGCTGTCGATTTGGCAGGTCTGCACAGCACGCCCCCGGATCGTCCTCCCGGCGGCCGAGGTCTCCCGTCGCTACCGTTGCCGGGACAGGAACCCCCACGTCGGGGGCTCCGCCAGAGCAACGGGAGGTGCGCCATGGCCTCGGCGAGCACGGCCGACACCTGGCGGGAGTCCGGGATGCGCTCCGGTCCCCGGGCGCCCCGCCCCGAGGCAGCCGAGTACGTGTCCCGCATCCCCCGGCCGCCGGTTCCCCCGCGGGCACGCCCGGCCGGCCCGATGCGCTCGACCGACATCCCCCCGCTGCCCGAGCACCTGGCCCGGCTCGAGCGCCGTCGTCCCGACGACGACCGCTCCGGCCACACCCGGCCGCCGGCCCCGCACCGTTCGGCCGCCGTCCCCCCGCTCGAGCGCGGACGCCGTGAGCGCCCCCGTCAGCCCGAGCGCGCCGAGCAGGACGAGTACGACGCCCGGCGCCGCACCCCCCGTCCGGCCGAGCCCCGCGCCGCCGGGCGGGCCGCCGGCGGACGGGTCGCCGACGAGCCGGAGCGCGGCAGCCGGCTGCGCGGCTGGATGGCCGCCGTCGCCGTCTTCGTGGTCACCCTGGCCGGCGCCACCGCCGACTCCTACCTGGGCGCGGGCCTGGGCATCATCACGCTCGGCACGCTGACCGTGGCCGCCGCGCTCGGCACCCTGCTGGTCCGCCGCCGCGACCTCACGACCATGGTGGTGGCCCCGCCGCTGGTGTTCATCGCCGCCGCCGTCGCCAGCAACGCGATCGTCGCGTCGGTGAACCTGGCCGGCCTGGCCACCCTGCTGATCCGCGGCTTCCCGACCATGGCGGTCGCGACCGGCGTCGCCCTGGTGCTGGCCCTGATCCGCTGGGCCGCCCGCCGCTGAGCGCCCCGGCCCCGACACGACGGTGGCCCCCTCCCGGTGCGGGAGGGGGCCACCGTCGTCTCCGGCCGCCGGGCCGTCCCGCGCCCCGCCCTGGGCTCGCGGGGCCGGGGAGGACGAGGTCCTCCGCGGGGCCCCCCGTCAGGCCGGGTCGGGCGCGGGCTCGGTGCGGCGGACCCGCAGCTCGTGCGGCAGGGCGAAGACCAGCTTCTCCTCGGCGGCCTTGACCGTCCCGACGTCGGGGTAGCCGCGCTCGGCCAGCCAGTCGAGCACCTCGCTGACCAGCACCTCCGGCACCGAGGCGCCGCTGGTGACACCGACGGTCGCCACGCCGTCGAGCCAGGCGGGGTCGATCTCGGAGGCGAAGTCCACCAGGTGCGCGGCCCGGGCGCCGGCCTCCAGCGCCACCTCGACCAGCCGCACCGAGTTCGACGAGTTCGTGGAGCCCACGACCACCACCAGGTCGCACTCGCCGGCCATCTGCTTGACCGCCTGCTGGCGGTTCTGCGTGGCGTAGCAGATGTCGTCGCTGGGCGGGGACTGCAGCCCGGGGAAGCGGCTCTTGAGCCGGTCGACGGTGGCGAGGGTCTCGTCCACCGACAGCGTGGTCTGCGACAGCCACACGACCTTCTCCGGGTCGCGGACCTGCACGCGCTCGACGTCCTCGACGCCGTCCACCAGCTGGATGTGCGCCGGCGCCTCACCGGAGGTGCCCTCGACCTCCTCGTGGCCGCGGTGTCCGATCAGGAGGATGTCGTAGTCCTCCTTGGCGAACCGCTTGGCCTCCTGGTGCACCTTGCTCACCAGGGGGCAGGTCGCGTCGATGGTCCTCAGCTGCCGGTCGGCGGCCTCCTGGTGCACGGCCGGCGAGACACCGTGGGCGCTGAAGACGACCACGGAGCCCTCGGGCACCTCGTCGGTCTCGTCGACGAAGACCGCCCCGCGCCGTTCCAGGGTGGCCACCACGTGCTTGTTGTGGACGATCTGCTTGCGGACGTAGACCGGCGCCCCGTGGATCTCCAGGGCCCGCTCGACCGCGACCACCGCCCGGTCCACGCCGGCGCAGTAGCCCCGGGGATCGGCCAGCAGGACGCGTCCGCGCTGATCAGCCATGACCCCATGGTAGAGAGGGACCCGCCGTCCCCCGGTGTTCGCACGCTCACACCGGGCCCCGGGCTGCGCGCCGCCCCCCGGAACGAGACGAAGACCACGTCCGGGTGGCCCGGTGCCCGAGAGGGGTGTCGCGGACGGCGTTTCCGGGCAGGGTGGGGCGCATGTCGCGTGAGATCCCCCAGGCCATCCGCGCCGTCGCCGGCCTGGCCGCCACCGTCCTCGACGAGGCCCGCCGGCTCCCGCAGACGCTGCCGGGCCTGCCGGTCCGCGTCGTGGGGCTGGCCATGCAGGCCACGATGAAGCTGCAGCAGCACTACGCGGGCCTCGTGGCCCGCGGCGACGAGCTGCTCACCGGCATCCGCGGGGAGGACGAGCCCGGACTCGCCACCTTCGACGAGGACCTGCCGGAGGCCACCCCGGAGACCCGGGTCCACACGTCGGCGTTCGACCGGGCCGGCGACGACGAGGCGGTCGACCGGGCGGCGGCGGAGCTCGTCGACGACGAGGTCTCCGGCCTGCCCCCGGAGCCGTCGCCCGAGGAGGTCGTCGAGGCCCTCCAGGACATCACCGACGAGGTGCAGGCGGCGGACCTGACGCTGCCCGAGCCGGGGCTCACCACCGAGGACGCGCTGGAGACCGCGCTGCTGGAGGCCGACGGCGCGCCCGACACCGCCCTGGTCGACGGCGGCACCACCGAGACGGCGCTGGTCGACGCCGACCTGATCGCCGAGAGCCCGACCACCCCCGCCACCCCCGTCACCGCGGAGGCGCCGGCGGACGACGCCGGGCCGGCGATCGACGCCGCCCTCCCCGGGGAGACCCCGGACGTCGCCACCGACATCGACGTCCTCACCCCGGACGGGGAGATCGCGACCGTCGAGGGCACGGTGACCGACGAGGGCGTCGCCGCACCCGAGACGCTCGAGGCCGCCAGGACCGCCGCGACCCCCGAGGGCGACACGGCGGTGTCGGGCGCCACCGGCGGCGAGGCCGCGACCGGCGGCGCCGTCACCGAGCAGGAGGCCCGGGTCGACGAGGCCCTCGGCAGCGAGGCCGACGCCGAGGGGACGTCCGCGACGACCTCGGCGACGGAGGCCGTGACCACCGGCGACGCCGACGCCACCGGGAGCGGCGACGAGGTCGTGACCGCCGAGGGCACCCGCGTGGACGACGCCCTCGGTGGCGCGGACACCGCCGAGGAGGCGCCGGCGGCCGAGCAGCCGGCCGTCGGGGACACCACCACCGGCCCCACGCCGGGCGACGCCGTGGTGGCCACCGACGAGGGCGGCACCCCGGTCGCCGCGGCCACCGGCGGCGGACAGGCCGAGGGGACGCAGGCCGGCGGCGGACAGGCCGACGGGGCGCAGGGAGCCGAGCCGGTCCAGGGGTACGACAGCTTCACCGTCGCCCAGCTCCGGGGACGGCTGCGCGGGTACCAGGCCGTGACCGTCCAGGAGCTGCTCGCCTACGAGGAGTCCCACGCCGCCCGCGAGCCCTACCTGCGCATGCTGCGCAACCGGCTGGAGAAGCTGGACCGGCAGGCGGTGGAGAGCAGCCCGCTGGCACCCCGCGGCGCCTGAGCGAGCGGGGCCGCACCCTCCGGAGTCGGGGCCGCACGGCCCCACCGGGGGAGGCCCGCCCGCCCGCCGCGCACGCGGGGGGCGGGGCCGGGACCGGGCCACGGCGGGACCCTGCGGGGGACCGGGGACGGGCCGGCGGGGGTGTCGGACGCGGCTGGCACCCTCGGGGCATGACCTCCCCCTCCTCCCCGGAAGCCCCCTGGCCGGTCCGCACGGTGGCCCGCAAGGTCGCCGAGTGGATCGGCCGGCTGGGTGAGGTGTGGGTCGAGGGCCAGGTCGCCCAGCTGTCGCGGCGCGGGACGGCGACGGTGTTCCTCACCCTCCGCGACCCGGCGGCCGACCTCTCCGTGCCGGTCACCTGCGCCCGCGACGTCGCCGACCGGCCCGGGCTGGAGCTGACCGAGGGCGCACGGGTCATCGTGCGGGCCCGGCCCGACTACTACATCGCGCGCGGCTCCTTCTCGCTGCGGGCCACCGAGATCCGCGCGGTGGGCCTCGGTGAGCTGCTCGCCCGCATCGAGCGGATCCGCCGGCTGCTGGCCGCCGAGGGCCTGTTCGACGCCGCCCGCAAGCGCCCGCTGCCGTTCGCGCCCGCCGTCGTCGGCGTCGTCACCGGCCGGGACAGCGCCGCGGAGCGCGACGTGCTGGTCACCGCGCGGCGACGCTGGCCGGCCGTGCGTTTCGCCGTCCACCACAGCCTGGTGCAGGGGCCCAGCGCCGCCGCCTCGGTGATCGACGGGCTGCGCCGGCTGGACGCCGACCCGGCCGTCGAGGTCATCGTCATCGCCCGCGGCGGCGGCTCGGTCGAGGACCTGCTGCCCTTCTCCGACGAGGGGCTGGTCCGGGCGATCGCCGCCTGCCGCACCCCGGTGGTCACCGCCGTCGGCCACGAGACCGACACCACGCTGGTCGACCACGCCGCCGACGTCCGGGCGGCCACCCCCACGGACGCGGCACACCGCGTCGTCCCGGAGATCGGCGAGCAGCGCCGGCTGGTCGACGGGCTGCGCGCCCGTGCCCGGCACCTGCTGGCCGGCCGGGTGGACCAGCAGCAGCGGTGGCTGGAGAGCGTGCGCAGCCGGCCCGCCCTGGCCGCGCCCGAGCGGCTGCTCGACGGTCGCGCGGAGGACGTGCTGGCGCTGCGCACCCGGGCCCGCCGCACGCTGACCCACCGGCTGGAGGGGGCGGAGCGGGACCTCGAGCACGCCCGCGCCCGGGTCGCCGCGCTCTCCCCCGCGGCCACCCTGCAGCGTGGCTACGCGGTGCTCCAGCGGGCCGACGGCGCACTCGTCCGCGACCCCGCCGAGGTGGCCGACGACGAGCGGCTCGTGGCGCGGGTCGCGGGCGGCCGGCTGCCGGTCCGCGTCGACCGGCAGGATCAGACGCCATGAGCGAGCCCTCGAACGAGCCGACGACGACCTACGAGCAGGCGCGGGAGGAGCTGGCGGACGTGGTCCGGAGGCTGGAGGCCGGCGGGCTCACCCTCGAGGAGTCGCTGGCCCTGTGGGAGCGCGGCGAGCAGCTGGCCGAGCTGTGCCAGCACTGGCTCGACCGCGCCCGCGAGCGGCTGTCAGCGGCCGCACCGGCCGATCAGGCGGAGTAGGTCCGCCGCGGTGGTCAGCCCGAGTGGGGCTGCACCGCGCCGGCCACCTCGGCCAGCTCGTCGGCCGTCGCGGAGCCGGTGACGAGCACCGTCACCCCGGCGTCCTCCCGCCACAGCGCCGTCTCCCCGCGCGCGGTGGTCGAGCGTGTCCAGCGCTGACCGTCGAGCTCGACGGTGCCCTCCTCGTCGGCGTCGTCGAGGACGCCGGTGACGGCGTCGGCGCGGGCGTCGTCGCTCACCACGAAGCCGGCGTACTCGTGCGAGGGGGTCAGGTAGCCCACCTCGAGGGTCACCGGGTCGCCCGGGTCGGCGCCGCCGGCGTCGGTGCGGGCGCTGGTGACCCGGTAGCCGTCGGGCAGGCCCGACGGAACGACCAGCGCGTAGTCCGCGCGGGCCGCGGCGAGCTGCACCGTGCCACTGGGGTCCACCTCACGGACGGGATCCACCTCCCCCTGGCGGAAGGTCGCCCAGCCGACGAGCACCAGGCAGATGACCACCAGCGGGGCCAGCGACCGGATCATGTTGGCCGCGCTCATCCGGTCGGCCCGCTCGACCGCGGGCGAGGGGGTGGGCGGTGCGCCCGCGGGGGGCTGGCTCGTCGGGCCGACTCCGGTCATTCCCCTAGGATCGCAGCACTGCTCCCCCACCCCGCCGCCCAACGTCCGTGGCCCCGTCCCGGGCCCCACCCTCGGCTCGCGAGGGGCGGGGAGGACGGGGTCCTTCCCCAGGAGGTCCCGTGTCCCTGCCGCTCCCCGATGGCCCCCCGAGCTCGAGGGGTGACTTCCGCGTCGACCGCCCGGCACCCGACCGCAACCTGGCCCTGGAGCTGGTGCGCGTCACCGAGGCGGCGGCGATGGCCGCGGGCCGCTGGGTCGGCCGGGGGGACAAGAACGGTGGGGACGGCGCCGCGGTCGACGCGATGCGGGCGCTCATCGGCACGGTGAGCATGAACGGCGTCGTCGTCATCGGTGAGGGCGAGAAGGACGAGGCGCCGATGCTCTACAACGGCGAGCAGGTCGGCGACGGCAACGGCCCCGAGTGCGACGTCGCCGTCGACCCCATCGACGGCACGACCCTCATGGCCAAGGGCATGCCCAACGCCATCGCGGTCATGGCGGTCGCCGACCGCGGCGCCATGTACGACCCGTCGGCGGTCTTCTACATGGAGAAGCTGGCCACCGGCCCGGCCGCCGCCGACGTGGTCGACATCACCGCGCCGGTCGCCGAGAACATCCGCCGGGTGGCCAAGGCCAAGGACAGCTCCCCCGGCGACGTCACCGTCTGCATCCTCGACCGTCCGCGGCACGACCAGCTGGTGCACGAGGTCCGCCAGGCCGGCGCGCGGATCAAGTTCATCACCGACGGCGACGTCGCCGGCGCGATCGCCGCGGCCCGCGAGGGCACCGGCGTCGACCTGCTCATGGGCATCGGGGGCACGCCGGAGGGGATCATCGCCGCCTGCGCGCTCAAGTGCATGGGGGGCGCGCTGCAGGGCCGGCTGTGGCCCAAGGACGACGAGGAGCGGCAGAAGGCCCTCGACGCCGGCCACGACCTCGACCGGGTGCTGCACATCGACGACCTCGTGCGCGGTGACGTGTTCTTCGTCGCGACCGGCATCACCGACGGCGAGCTGCTGCGTGGCGTGCAGTACCGGGCCGGTGGCTGCACCACGCAGTCGCTGGTGATGCGCTCGAAGTCGGGCACCATCCGCTCGATCGACAGCCTGCACTCCCTGGCCAAGCTGCGCGCGTACTCCGCGGTGCCGTTCGACCGGGACTAGGCCGGCTGCCCCGGCAGCGGCGGGGGCGGGGGGACCGGCGGGGGCGGCGGCAGGTGCCGCTGGGCGAGCCGGTCCATGATCGCCCGCCACCGGCTCGGCGACTCCCCCGGCGCCAGGCTGCGCAGCTTGAGGTCCCCGAACACGGTGCGCGCCCGGACCACGACCCGCGGCGTGCCGGCCAGCCGGGGCACCGGCGCCAGCTGCGTCTTCTTGTCGCCGAACACCGTCCACCCGGACAGCTCGGCATCGACGCCCTCGGCGACGATCACGTCGACGTCCCCGAAGACGGCGCCCAGCACCAGCTCGACCCGGTCGGCGTCGGTACGCAGGTTGCGCAGGTCCAGGCGGATGTCGCCGAAGACGGTGGAGACCTGCCGGGGGACCTCGGCGGTCCCCTCCATGCGGACGTCGCCGAAGACCGACGTCATCGACTCCGGCACGCGGCTGCCCACGATCTCCACCGGGGGCGGCGCGTCGGCGGGCAGGTCGGCGACGAACGCCGCCAGCTCGGCGGTCGTGACGGCGGCGTAGACGCCCTCCACCCGCTCGCCGAACTCGTGCAGGTCGATCCGACCCTCGGCGAGGGCCTTCTGCAGCCGGCTGACCAGGACCTCGCGGTCGGCGTCGGAGGCACGGACGGCGGCGGTGGGGTCGGGCTCAGGGGCGTCCGGGCTCGGGCTCACGGTCCCCGACGCTAGTGGAGCGCGCTGCTCCGGTGAGCCTCCTCGGCCCTGCCCACGGCGCGGACGGGACGACGCGGGGTCAGGCCGGGTAGAGGTCGGTGCAGGCGGTCTCCGTCGGCTGGTTGCGGCCGCCGCAGGTGAGCCCGTAGTCGCCGTAGGGCCGCAGCGCCGGGTCGCTCCGGTCCAGCGCGGCCAGCCGGAGGACGTCGCAGTACGCCATGATCCCGGCCTCGCAGCCGTCGGCCACCTCCTGGACGTCCGCGTCCCCGATCCCCGTCGGAGCGGGCCGGGCCGGCGGGAGGTCGGCCGGGACGCCACCGGACGCACCGCCGGCGTAGCGACCCACGCAGCCCCCGGGGTCGGGCTCGTTGCGTCCACCGCACGTCTGGCCGTAGTCCTCGTACGCCGAGCCGATCCGGCTGTCGAGGTAGAGGGTGTCGCAGGCGGCCCAGTCCCCCTCGAAGCAGCTCGCGGCCAGCGCGTCGAGCGCGGGGTCGTCGCCCAGCGTGCCCGGCGGCCGACCGGCCGGCACGTCCTCCCCGCCGGTCGGGGTCGGGGCCGGGGCCGACGGGCTGGGCGTCGTCGACCGGCGCGGGGGTCCCGGCGACTCCGTCCGCGAGGCCGAGGTGTCCGTGGGGGGCGAGGCGGGGTCGGGGTCCTCTGCCCGCAGGAGGAGGAACAGGCCCACGGCGACGGCAGCGAGGACGACGACGCCGGTCGCGACGAGGACGACCACCGTCGCGCGCCTGCGACTCCCCGGCCCCCCGGGGACGCCGGGGCCGGGAGGCTGCTGCCCGTAGGGCGGCTGCCCGTAGCCGAGCTGGCCGTACGGCTGCTGCCCGTAGCCGGGCTGGCCGTACGGCGGTTGGCCGTAGGGCGGTTGCCCGTAGCCCGGCTGGCCGTAGCCCGGCTGGCCGTACGGCTGCTGCGCGTAGTCCGGCTGGCCGTACGCCCCCTGCCCGTAGGGCGGCTGCCCGTAGCCCGGCTGGCCGTACGGCGGTTGGCCGTAGGGCGGCTGGCCGTAGCCCGGCTGCCCGTACACACCCTGCCCGTGGGCAGGCTGCCCGTAGCCGGCCTGCGGACCGTGGTGCGGCTGCCCGTACGGCGGCGGACCCTGGTGCTGCCCGTACTGCGGCTGGCCCCGGGGCTGCCCGGAATCCGGCGGCGCCCCGTACCCCGGCGACTGCTGACCGGACGCCGGCGCGTCGAACTGCCGCGTCTCCTGCCGCTCCCGGCCCGCGGGCGGCGGCGGCGGACCGAGGTCGCCGGGCCGGACCTGGTGCGTCGTGCCGCCCGGGTCGCCGAGCCGCTGCGTGGTCTCGTCGTCCTGCTGCGCGGGGCGGCCGAGCTGCTGGGTGTCGTCGTCGGGAGCCGGTTGCCCCCAGCCCTGCCGGCCCGGCTGCGCCCCCGAGGGGTCGTGGCCGCCCGGAGGCGGGTTCGGCGGCTGGGACATGCGGGTGGCTCCTCGAGCTCGCGGGACCGCGCCGACGGTGGCGTCGGCATGCTAGGGCCCGCCCGCCGTCCCGACCATGACCGTCGTCCCCGGTGGGACGACCGCGACGGCGGCCGTCCGCGCGCCCTCTAGGGTCGCGGGCGAGCACTGATCCGACACACCACAACCGGGAGCGCAGCGTGGCCCCACAGCAGGACGGCGCAGAGCAGGACGAGTACCGCATCGAGCACGACTCCATGGGCGAGGTGCGGGTCCCCGCCTGGGCGAAGTGGCGGGCGCAGACCCAGCGTGCCGTCGAGAACTTCCCGATCTCCGGCACGCCCATCGAGCGCGAACTGATCGGCGCCCTGGCCGCCATCAAGGGCGCGGCCGCCGCGGTCAACGCCTCGCTGGGGGTGCTCCCGCAGGAGATCGCCGACGCCATCGGCACCGCGGCCGCCGCGGTCGCCCGCGGCGACTGGGACCAGCACTTCCCGATCGACGTCTTCCAGACCGGCTCCGGGACGTCGAGCAACATGAACACCAACGAGGTCATCGCCACCCTCGCCACCGAGGCGCTGGGCTCGCCGGTGCACCCGAACGACCACGTCAACGCGTCGCAGTCGTCCAACGACGTCTTCCCGTCGGCCATCCACGTCGCCGCGACGGGGGCGATCGTCCGCGACCTCATCCCGGCGCTGCAGCACCTGGAGGCCTCGCTCTCCCGCAAGGCCGAGGAGTTCGCCGAGGTCGTCAAGAGCGGCCGCACCCACCTGATGGACGCCACCCCGGTCACCCTCGGCCAGGAGTTCGGCGGCTACGCCGCGACCGTCCGCTACGGCGTCGAGCGGCTGCAGGCGTCCCTGCCGCGCATCGGCGAGCTGCCCCTGGGTGGCACCGCGGTCGGCACCGGGATCAACACCCCGCCCGGGTTCGCCGCGGCCATCATCGACAAGCTCGCCGCCGAGCTGGACCTCCCGTTGACCGAGGCCCGCGACCACTTCGAGGCACAGAGCGCCCGCGACGCGCTCGTGGAGGGCTCGGGCCAGCTGCGGACCATCGCCGTCGGCCTGGTGAAGATCGCCAACGACCTGCGGTGGATGGGCTCGGGCCCGCGCACCGGCCTGGGCGAGATCTTCCTGCCCGACCTGCAGCCGGGCAGCTCGATCATGCCGGGCAAGGTGAACCCGGTCATCCCGGAGGCGACGATCCAGGTGGCCGCGCAGGTCATCGGCAACGACGCCGCGGTGGCCTTCGCCGGCACCACCGGCAACTTCGAGCTGAACGTGACGCTGCCGCTGATGGCGCGCAACGTGCTCGAGTCCATCCGGCTGCTGGCCAACGTCAGCCGGATCCTCGCCGACCGGACCGTCAACGGCATCACCGCCAACGTCGAGCGCTGCCGCGAGCTGGCCGAGTCCTCGCCGTCGATCGTGACGCCGCTCAACAAGTACATCGGCTACGAGGAGGCCGCCAAGGTCGCCAAGCAGTCGCTGGCCGAGCAGAAGACGATCCGCCAGGTGGTCGTCGAGCGTGGCTACGTGGAGCAGGGCAGGCTCACCGAGGCCCAGCTCGACGAGGCGCTCGACGTCCTCTCGATGACCCACCCCTGAGGCCCACGGACGGAGCGGGGCGGGGTGCACACCCCGCCCCGCTCCGTCCGGGTGGGGGTCGGGACGCCTACCCCCCAGTAGCTGAGTAGCGTGCGCACCTGATGAGCGAGACAGCGAGCGCACCCGTCGGCACCGCCGACGTGACCCTGCGCTACCCCGGTGGAGACCTGCCCCTTCCCGTCGTCCCCGCGACGGAGGGCGCGGACGGCATCGACACGAGCAAGCTCCTGGCCACGACCGGCCAGGTCGCCCTCGACATCGGCTTCGTCAACACGGCGGCCTGCACCTCGGCGATCACCTACATCGACGGTGACGCCGGGATCCTGCGGTACCGCGGCTACCCGATCGACCAGCTGGCCGGCAAGGCGAGCTTCATCGAGGTCAGCTACCTGCTGATCTACGGCGAGCTGCCCACCGCCCAGCAGCTGGCCGACTTCGACTCCCGGCTGCGGCGGCACACGCTGCTGCACGAGGACCTCAAGCAGTTCTTCAAGGGCTTCCCCCGCGACGCGCACCCCATGCCGGTGCTCTCGTCGGCGGTCAGCGCCCTGTCGACCTTCTACCAGGACTCCCTGGACCCGTTCGACGACGAGCAGGTCGAGATCTCGACGCTGCGGCTGCTGGCCAAGCTGCCCACGATCGCCGCGTACGCCTACAAGAAGTCGGTCGGGCAGCCGTTCCTCTACCCCGACAACTCGCTGGGGCTGACCGAGAACTTCCTGCGGATGACCTTCGGGTTCCCCGCGGAGCCCTACGAGGTGGACCCCGAGCTGGCCGCGGCGCTGGACATGCTCTTCGTGCTGCACGCCGACCACGAGCAGAACTGCTCGACGTCGACGGTCCGGCTGGTCGGCTCGTCGCAGGCCAACCTCTTCGCGTCGGTGTCGGCCGGCATCAACGCGCTGTTCGGCCCGCTGCACGGCGGCGCCAACCAGTCGGTGCTGGAGATGCTGGAGGCCATCCAGCGCGACGGCGGCGACATCAACCGCTTCGTGGAGCGGGTGAAGAAGAAGGAGCCCGGCGTCAAGCTCATGGGCTTCGGGCACCGGGTCTACAAGAACTACGACCCGCGCGCGGCGATCGTGAAGCAGACCGCCGACCGGGTGCTGGACAAGCTCGGCGGCGACAACCAGCTGCTGGACCTGGCTCGCCAGCTGGAGGAGATCGCCCTGAGCGACGACTACTTCGTCCAGCGCAAGCTCTACCCGAACGTCGACTTCTACACCGGGCTCATCTACCGGGCGATGGGCTTCCCGACGCGGATGTTCACCGTCCTGTTCGCCCTCGGCCGGCTGCCCGGCTGGATCGCCCAGTGGCGCGAGATGATGGCCGACCCGGCCACCAAGATCGGCCGCCCGCGGCAGGTGTACACCGGCGCCACCGAGCGGTCGTACGTGGAGATCACCGACCGCTGAGCGCGACCCGCGCTCCCACCGCTCGCGGTGGGGGCCTGCGCCGGGCCCGAGGTCCCGTCGTCCGCCCCGGACGACGGGACCTCGGCGTCTCGGGCAGCATGGACCCGACCAGCCGTGCCCACCGGGGAGGAGTCCCATGGCCGAGTCCTCCACCGAGGACGACCTGACCCTCCCTCCCGTCCCCCTGGCCACCGGTGGGGTGGTCCACCTGGACGGCGCCGACCACCGCGTCGCGCGGGTCGAGGTCGTCGTCTCCACCGAGGACGGCGCCGAGCTGCGCATCCCCCTCGAGCGCCACCACGGCGGCTGGTGGCCCCCGGCCGACCGCACCCCGCCGGTCGCCGGCCGGTACGCCGATCGGGTGTCACCCCGGATCCACCCTCCCCCGGAGGGGTGACGCCGGTCCCCGGAGCCCTCCGGGGACCCGCCGGGTCCGTCGATACGACGGCCGAGAGCTCCGCGGCACACCGCGGAGCCGGCCACGTACGACGAGACCGCCGGGGGATCCGCAGTGCCTGCACCACGCACGAGGGGCTCCCGTGCCGGTGGTCCGCCGGCCGACCGCCAGGCGGCGCTGGTCGCCGCTGCCCGGCAGGCCGCGCTCCGTCAGGCCACTGCTGCCGGTGCCCGCGGCGCGGACGCCACCGCTCCCCGGAGCACCACCACGCGCCCGCTGTCCGCACGGACCCCGTCTGCCCGCTCCGGCGGCGCGACGGCCCCCGGACCGGGAACCCGCCCCCCGCTGACGCCCGAGCAGGTCCGGGCGCTGCGGGCGGCCCTCGCCGCCCGGGCCACCGGCCCCGCCACCGCGGGCGGCCCGCCCTCCGGTGCGGCCACGCGGCGCCGGCCGGCCGAGAGGCGCTCCCGCGCGTCCCGTCGGGCCCGGCGGCGCACCACCCGCACGCGGAGTGGACGGCCCGGCATCCCCCCGGTCGGCCGCCGCCACTGGCGGGTCCGGCTGTCGCTGGCCGCGCTGGGTCTGGTGCTGCCGGTGCTCGCCGGCCTCCTGGCGCCCGGCACGCAGGCCACCGGCACCGCCGCCGAGCCGACCGACAGCACCAGCCTGGCGCTGGCCGCCCAGGGCAGGATGCTCGACGGCGCGACCCGCTTCCGCGCGCTGCAGGAGGACCTCGCCGCGCGCCGGGCGGAGCTGCAGCAGGCGCAGGAGGCCGAGCGCGCCGCACAGGACCGGGTCGCCGCCTCCCGGGGTGACGTCGGCGCGCGGGCCGCGGCGCTGTACCGGACGTCCCCCGAGTCGCGGCACCCCCTCCTCTGGCTCAGCGTGCGGCAGCCGGCTGCGACCTCCGACGTGCTCCACCGGGAGGCCCTGGCGGAGCTGTCCGGCCGCGAGCTCGAGCGGACCGTCGTCCGGGCCGACCGCGCCGGGGCCGACCTGGCGGTCGCCGTCGAGCGGGTGGCCACCGCGCGGGCCGCCGTCACCACCGTCGAGCAACAGGCCGCCGTCCTCCTGGAGGACGTGCGGACGCACGTCGGTGGTCTCCGCACCGACATCAGCGCCGAGCTGGCCGCGCTCGGCACCCTGCCCTCCGCGGGCACGCAGCAGGAGACCAACCAGCAGGCGCTGCGCCGCTGGCAGGACCACCTCGGGCGGCTGGCCGTCGCCGGCGTCACGCCGCCGCCCGCGGCCGCGCTGGCCGACCCGGCGGCGCTCCCGCCGGGCCTCTCCCCCGCCCTCGACGGCGACGGCCGGCCGGTCCCCGGCGTGGCGTGGGCCGTCGCCGGCAACCAGCCGGTGACCGTGCTGCCGGCCGAGACCGTCGCTGCGGTCAGCAGTGCCCTGGCGCAGGTCGGGAAGCCCTACGTCGCCGGTGGCGCCGGGCCGGACGTCTACGACTGCGGCGGGCTCGCCGCCGGCGCGTGGCTGCTGGCGGGGTACGCGCTGCCCACCGGCGCCGCCGACCAGTGGACCGGGGGCGCCGCCGTCCCGCTGTCGCAGCTCCAGGTCGGCGACCTCGTCTTCGCCGACGGCGGGGCCGACGTCGGCATCCACCTCGGCGAGGGCCAGGTCGTCGCCGCCTCGGCCGCGACCTTCCAGGTCGGCGTCCGCACGGTGTCCGACGTCACCGGCGCGGTGCGGGTGACCCTGCCGGCCCCCGGCGGGCCCAACCCGGCGCTGCCTGCGGGGACCGCGGGCAGGGGCGCGTGCGGCGCCCCGCCGGCACCGGTGGGCCCGGTCAGCCCGGCCTGGGGTGGCTGGTCGAACGGGCGCATCCCGTCGGGCACCCTGTGCTCGGTCGCCCGCGGACACGCCCTGCGGTGCGACGCGGCCGCCGGCTACACGGCGCTGGCCGGCGCCTTCGAGACGGCGTTCGGGCGCCCGCTGTGCATCACCGACTCCTACCGGTCCCACGCCGCCCAGGTGACGGCCTTCCGGACCAAGCCGGCGCTCGCCGCCGTGCCCGGGACGTCGAACCACGGGTGGGCCCTGGCCGTGGACCTGTGCGGGGGGATCAACGTGGCCGGGACGCCACAGAACTCGTGGATGGCGGAGAACGCCGGCCGCTTCGGGTTCGTCCAGCCGGACTGGGCGCGCCCGGACGGCGAGAAGCCCGAGCCGTGGCACTGGGAGTACGGCCTGCTCAGCTGAGGGAGCGCCGCCGTCCGGTGGGGGGTGCTGCCAGGAGCGGTGGAGCAGCAGGGTCCGCTGTCAGATCCAGGGCAGCCGGGCGAGGTGCTGCCACGGCAGGCGCACGCAGGCCTCACCGGTCTCACCCGCCAGTCGCGCCGCCACGCCCGCACCGGCACAGGCCACCGCCGAGCTCGGGGTGACGACCACGTGGGGCTCGGCCACCTCCAGCCCCGCCGCGGCGATCCGGTCGAGCAGGCGGTCCGGGCGCACCAGCACCGCGGAGGACAGCAGCGACACCTCGGGGTGCGACCACAGGGCGACCGGACCCTCCACCCGCAGCTCACCGGGCACGCCCGCGGACCGGCCGGCGGCCGCCTCGCGCACCCGGTGCACCTCGCGCGGACCGAGGCCGGCCGACGGCGTCCAGGGACGAGCGGTCCGCCCCCGGCGGACGGCGACGCGCCAGCCGATGGCGGTCTGCGTCCGGTCGGTCCAGTCCAGGACGGCGACCCCCGTCTCGGCCGCGACGGCGTCCGGCACCGGGCGGGCCTCGACCCAGGCGACGAGAGCCGCGCCGAGCGCCTCCACCCCCGGGTCGACGCGGGCGTCGGTCATGTCCTCGGCGAGGTCGCGCAGCGGCACCCGCTGCCGCCGCTCGCCCTCCACGACGACGAGCACCGGCCCGTCGACGCGGTCGTCGACGACGGTGATGCGCAACCGCGGCGTCGCCAACTGCGGCAGCACCACCGTGAGAGCCTGACGGAGGCCGGCCACGGTGACCGGTACGGGGCGCAGCCGCTGCAGCAGACCGGACGCACCGCCCGGGCCGGCGGTCACACGCGTCCCCGGCCGAGTGCGGTGCGCACGAGCGACGGGAGGGCGGGCAGGTCCAGGACGCTGGCCAGCTCCCGTGCGGACAGCCGCACCGGCAGCACGTCGGCGCCCCAGCCGGTCACGCGACGCACCCGGGCGGCCGGCGCCGGCCACACCGCGTCACGGGCGGCCGCGACGTGCAGCTCGGTCAGCACGTCGGCGAGGTGCACCGCCGCCACCGGGTGGACGCCGGGGTCATCGAGGGCCCCGCGGACGACGGCGGCCAGGGCCTCGCGGTCGGCGGCGGCCAGCCAGTGCGGCACGAGCACGTCGGGGGTCGGGTCCCCCGCGGCGAGGGCGCTCACCGGGCGCCGTCCCGCCCCGGCACGGTCCCGCACCGGCGGCGGGGCCCCGTGCGTTCCATCACGATGGAGATATCGGCAGGCCGGCACGGCATTCGACCCGGGAACCGCCCTTTTCTCCCGACGGGACGGGTCAGTCCGCGAGCTCGGCGAGCCGCTGCTTGAGGGTGCGCTCCACCCGGTCGGCGTGCACGTTCATGTTGCGCACCGAGGTGCCCAGGTCCGCCGACAGCTGCGTCTTGGTCCTCCCACCCCAGGTGGTCAGGTACCAGGTCGCCCAGCCGAGCACGTTCGGCTGGCCGGCCCGCTGGTCCGGCCGCGCGGTCGGGTCCGGGGCGCAGGCGGCGGTCAGCGCGTGCGACAGCAGGGTCTGCTCCGCCTCGCCCATGATCTCGTCGGGCGCCTCGTTGGTGTCGGGCAGCATGATCTCGGTGCCCTCGGGGCCGCCGTCCAGGGACTGCAGGTTGCGCAGCCCGTTGAGCGTCGCGACCGTCTGGGAGTTGCGCCGCAGCGTCGCCACGCTCTGCCCCATGTACGCGGCCAGCTCCTTCTCGCTGGGCTTGCGCTGGTGCTCGGCGAGGAAGGCCGCGATCGCCTTCTGCTGCTTGTTCTCCGTGTCGGCGGCGGTGCGGCCGTGGGCGTTGCGGCCGAGGTCGTGCACCCACTTCGACAGCTGCGTGGCGAGGAACGCCCCGAAGGGCACGCCCTTGGTCTCGTCGTACTGCCCGACCGCCTTGAGGATCCACTCGCTGACCTGCTGGGTGAGGTCGTCGGGGTCGGGCAGGTGCAGCCGCAACGTGCTCATGTTCCGCTGCAGCCGCTTGAGGCTCACCGGCAGGTAGTGGCGGCACAGCTCGTCGAGGTAGGCCGGCGGCAGGTCGCGCGGCGCGCGGCGGCGGACGTCGGTCTCGGCCCGCAGGCCCACCGTCGTGTACCCGCGCCCGGCGCACCACGCCCGCACCCAGTCGGCGAGCACCTGGGCAGACCCGCACGCGCCGTCCACCCGGTAGAGGCCGTCGCCCTGGTCGTAGGTGACCGTGACGCCGTCCGGCAGCTCCCGACGGAACTGGTCGAGGGGCAGTTCGCGGTCGACGCGGAAGTGCACGCGGTCGCGCGGGGTGATGGGGGCGAGGACCCAGCCCTCGGCCTCGGGGATGCCGCCGAAGACCAGCGGCGCGCGACCGTGCGCGGCGGCGCCGGGGTCGGCGGGGACGTCGAGGGTGGTGGGGATGCGGTCGGACACCGGGACTCCTGGGCGACTGTGCGGGGAAGACGAGGCCGCGCCGGGCGCCAGGACGACGCCCGGGGAGGGGTTCAGGCCGGGATCTGCTCGGTCGGCCGGGGCTGCCTCGGCGTGGGGACGGCGGCAGGGGCGGCCGACGCCGACTCCAGACGGGCCACCAGGTCGGCGGCCGCGGCGCGCTCGGCCCTGCTCGGCTCGACGGAGTAGACGGGCATGTGGTCGTACAGCGTCGTGAACATCGCGCTGACGAAGGCGTACGCGGCCTGCGCCTCGGGCGAGAACCGGGCGACCGCGGCGCGCGGGCCCAGCTCGACGCCGACGGTGACGCGGACGACGCGGTCGTCCTTGCTCAGCCCCGTGAGGTCGAACGAGACGTCGGGGTGCTCGCCGGCCAGCTCGGCCAGCGCCGCCAGGCAGCGCCGGGTCGAACCACGCCGCGGTCGCAGCTGGACGTGCACGACCACGGTGTCGGACTCGGTGCCGAAGCCGCCGGCGTCGATGCCGGTGGCGGTGACTGCGCTCTGTTCCATGGTGATCGCCCCCTGTGACGTGCTTGAGGCAACTCTCGCGCACGCACGGACGAGAACCGGCACAACACTCGCTGTGCCGAACGCAGTTGTCGGGCCTTCTCTTCGGCAGGTCTTGCCCGTGTTGGTGGCGGATCGCGACCGTCCGATGAGGTGCTCGGCAGGTCTCGCCAACAGGAGGGGGTCCTCCCCCGGTCAGATCTGTCAGCCGGCGGCGTCCTCCGTGACCGGCTCGTGACCTGCCGGGGCACCGGCCGGCTCGGCGGGGCCGTCGGAGCCACCGTCCGCCGCCGGCTCCGGCGCACCGGCCGCCGCAGGGGCGAACGCGGCCAGTGCACCGAGCGTGTCGGCGGTGACCTGCGCCGCGAGGAGGTTGGCCTCGGCGATCTGCCGGTAGACCTCCTCGCGGTGGATGGTCACCTCGCGCGGGGCCTTGAACCCGAGGCGGACCGTGCCGCCGCGGACCTCGACGACGTGCACCTCGATGTCGTCGCCGATGCGGATGGTCTCGCCGACGCTGCGGGTGAGAGTGAGCATGGGTACCCCTCCATGGGTGTGCGGGAGCCGTCCTTGGCGGTGGTGCCGGGCGGCATCGCCGGGCGCGGTGTGCGCCGGCCGGTGTCGCCGCCCTCTCCAGTTATCGGCGCAGGGGACGCCGGATCGGATGGGTGTCGTCCCGGAGGACCACCTGCGCGGCCCGCCAGTTCGCCGGGTTGACCACGACCGGTGCCCGCAGGTTCGCCGTGGCCGCCGCCGGCCCCTCCGGCGGAACGGTCACGAGGCAGTACACCCGGGCCTCCGTGGGCTCGGCGAGCGCCAGGTCGGCGCAGACCGACCGGGGCAGCACCGGCGCGTACCCCGGGAAGTACATGCCCGGGTCGACGGCGAGGAACCGCGGCCCCTCCGGCGCCATCGACTGGAGCCAGAACAGCCGACCGTCGCCGTCGGCCGTGACCAGCACGTAGTCACGGTGCCCGGGGAACCCGGGCAGCGCCTCGGTCAGCGACAGCAGGGGCAGCGTCGTGACCGCGGACAGCGTCATCGGAGGAAGTCCAGGAGGGTGGGCTGGATGACCTTGGCCGTGGCCCGCAGCGCCGCCTGGTAGCCGACCTCCTGCTGGTTCAGCTCCATGATCGTCTTGGCCAGGTCGATGTCCTCCACGTCCGCCAGCTGCGTCTTCAGGGACAGCTGCAGGTCGGTGTTGACCTGCGCCGCCGCCTGCAGGCGCGCAGAGCGGGCGCCGATCGCGGAGGCGGCGCTGAGCAGCCGGTCGAGGGCCCCGTCGAGCGCATCGAGGTCCGCCCCCAGCGCAGTCGGGTCACCGACGACGTGGTCGGCGATGCTGGCCACCACGGCGAACAGGTCCTCACCGTCCGGGTCACCGAACGCCTCCGGGCCGGTCATGTCGATCCGGAGCTCCTCGCTGTTCGACACCCGGCGGCGGGTCTCCACGACCGGGACCGTCGCGGTGCCGCCGACCCCCACGTACTTCCCCGAGGAGTCGTAGGCGGTGGCACCCGTGGTCACCCCGCCGAACAACGGCCGCCCGGCGACAGTCTGGTTCGCGAGTCCGAGCAGGCTGTCGCGCAGGGCGGCGACCTCGACGCTGATCGCCACCCGGGAGGCGCCCGAGAGCGCGCCCGTGTTCAGCCCCTGCACGGTCAGGTCCCGGACCCGCCGGACCTGGCTGATGACGGAGCTCAGCGCCGTGTCGGTGGCGTCGAGCCAGCTCTGCCCGTCGGAGATGTTGCGGGCGTGCTGGCCGGCCGCGCTCTGGTCCTGACGCACCTGCATGGCGCGGTTCGTCCCGGTCGGCGAGTCCGAGGGGGCGCTGATCTGCTTGCCCGAGGTCAGCTGCTGCTGCAGCTTGCCGACCGCGGCCAGGTTGCCGTTGAGCCCGAGCAGCGCGGTCTGGGTGACGGCGCGATGGGTGATCCTCATCAGGTCACCGCCCCACGAGGCCGGTACGGCTGATCAGGGTGTCCAGGGCCTCGTCGATGGCCGTCACCATGCGGGCCGCGGCGTTGTAGGCGTGCTGGAAGGACAGCATGCTGGTCATCTCCTCGTCGAGGTTGACGCCCGAGACCGCCTCCCGCGCCGCGTCCACCTGGGTGGAGATCACCGACTGCACGGTGAGGTCGCGCCCGGCGACCGAGGACTCCACCCCCAGGGCGACGACGAGCGTGCGGTAGTCCGCATCGACGCCGTTCGGCTTGAGACTGAGCCGGAAGAACGCGTCGGCGTTCCCGCCGTCGGCCGACACCGGGCCGGTGGGGTCGGTCGGTGACGCCTTGAGGTCGTCGGGGGACTTGGCGGCCGCGGCGAGCTCGCCCGCCTCCGTGATGCGCAGCGTGATGTTCGCTGCCGTGACCTTGGTGAGGTCCACGGTCGCCGCCCCCGAGCCGTCGTCGAGGAGCACGCCCCCCTTGGCGCCGGTGCTGTCGTAGCCACCCAGGTGCACGGTGCCCGTGCTGTCGGTGCCGCCGGCGTGGACGGCGTTGAGGTCCTGCACCAGGTCGCGGGCCAGCTGGTCGAGCCGGCCGCGGTACGAGGGGATGACGCCGGTGAGCGCCGACAGCTGTCCGCCCACGGTCCCGCCGAGTCTCAGGCTCGTCCCGCCGGGGGCGGTCTGCACCCGCGGGTCGTCCCCGCTGCCGACGCCGTCCGCGGTGTCCGCCCCGACCAGCTCCATCCCGAGCACGTGGGCACCGGACACCAGCGTGCTGCCCCCGACGACGACGTCGACCATCCCGTCCCGGCCCGGGATCGAGGTGGCGCCGACCTGCTCGGCCAGCGAGAGGACGAGGGCGTCACGGCGATCGGACAGCTCGTTGACCGGCAGGCCGGCCTGGGATGCCGTCCGGATCGCCGCGTTCAGCTCCCCGATGGACTCCGCGCTCTCGTTCACGTCCCTGAGCAGCGCCTGCAGGTCGTCGCGGGTCTGGGTCCACTGCTGGTCCAGCGAGGCCCGGGTGGTCCGCAGGCCGGCGGTCAGGATGTCCAGCCGCTCCAGGACCTGGCTGCGCGCCGCCGGCTCGGTGGGCTTGTTCGCCACGTCGCTGAACCCCGCCCACACGTCGGCGAGCATGCTCTGGATCCCCGTGTCACCGGGCTCCCGGAAGGCGGACTCCACCTGCCTGAGCGCATCGCTGCGCACCGTGAGGCTCGCGGTACGCGCCGACTCCACCTGCGCGCGCCCGTCGAGGAAGACGTCCCGGATGCGGATGATCTGGTCCGAGCTCACTCCCGAACCCACCTGGCTGCTCACCGAGTGGACGGCGGGGACCTCGGTGCCGCCCATCGCCCGCAGGTCGACCCGCTGCCGGGAGTACCCCTCGGTGTTGACGTTGGCGATGTTCTGACCGGAGACGTCCAGACCACGCTGCGCCGCCCACAGGGCCGTCGTGGCGGCGTTCAGTCCGCTGAAGGTGCTCACAGGGCACCGTCCAGGGTGACCGCGCGGTGCGCCCGCGCGTCACTACGGCCGGTCGAGCCGTAGGTCCCGGCCGAGGGCGCCTTGACCGACAGGAGCGCGTCCCCGAGGGCGGCCAGGCCGCCCTCGATGAGCTCGCGGTTGGCGTCGGACAGGCTGCGCAGCTCGGTGACCAGCACCAGCAGCGCCTCGTGGTGCTTGCCGTACAGGTCGTTCCACGGGGCAGGGGCGGCCTCGGCGAGCTTCCGCAGTGACGGATTGGCACCCACCCCCAGGCGGGTGGCCAGGACTTCGGTGGCAGCAGCCCGCTCGACCTCGAGCGTGCGCAGCTGGTCGAGGACGACCTCGATCTCGTGCGCGATGCGCGCCAGCCAGCGGGTCTTGCCGGTGACGATCAGGTACTGCTTCTCCTCTGCCTTGAACAGCAGCAGGTCCAGCAGCTCCTGCTCGCGCCAGAGCAACGTCGACAGGTGCTGGTAGTCCACGTCCCTCACCGTCCTTCCGCTCTCCCCGGCTGCCAGACCTCGGTGCCGCCAGCGTGTTCTCACCAACTGCCATCGGCACCGGGGGGTGGGCCCTCAAGCCGAGGCCTCAAGTCCGACGGGATCTGCTCCGATCGGTAGGTCCCGTCCGGCCCCCGGCCTGCCGAGGAAGGGGGTGTGAGACCACCGCGTGCCCCGGCGTTCGAGCGGCTCCCTGCCCCGCGGCCACCGGCCGCCGCGCGGGAACTCCCCGCCCGGGACGTCGACACCCTCGTGACCGAGCACCTGCCGCTGGCCGCGTTCGCCGTCAACGCCGTGGCCTCGCGCATCTCGCTGCCCGGTCACGTGAGCCGGGAGGACCTCCTGTCCTGCGCCCGCGTCGCGCTCGTCGAGGTGGCCCGGCGGTTCGACCCGTCGGCGGGCGCCTCCTTCGCCACCTACGCGCTGGCCCGCCTGCAGGGCGCCGTGCTGGACGAGCTGCGCTCCGGGGACTGGGCCAGCCGCAGCGTGCGGGCCGCCGCCCGGCGCACCGACGCCGCCGCGGACGCCCTCGCGATGTCGCTGGGCCGGCCGCCGACGCGTGAGGAGCTCGCCGCCAGCCTGGGCATGGCCACGAGCGAGCTGGACTCGCTGCAGGTCGACGTCCACCGGGCGGTGATGGTGAGCATCGACGCCGAGAGCGGCTCCGACGGCACCTCCCTCGACCTCCCCGACACCGGCGAGTCCCCGGAGCGGGCCCTGCTGCGCAGCGAGCGCAGCCGGTACCTGCACGAGGCGATCCGGGCGCTGCCCGACCGGCTCGACGAGGTCGTGGAGCGGAACTTCTTCGGCGGTGAGTCGCTCACCGACATCGCCGCCGACCTCGGCGTCACCCTGTCCCGCGTCTCGCAGATGCGCGCCCGCGCGCTCACCCTGCTGCACGCGGCGATGAGCGAGGTCTGGGAGGGCAGGGCGGTGCCGGCGGACGGCGGCGTCCGGGCGCGCAACCAGCAGCGCTCCTACGTCGACCGCGTCGCCGGTCGCAACGCCCCGCCGCTCCCCCCGCCCCGCATCCCCTGGGCGGCCGTGGCCCGCGGCGCTGCCCGACCCGCATGAGTGAGCCCGGGCGGAAATAGTGCCGGACTCGCCTCAAGACCCTGCTGGTGCCGGCCGAAACCAGTAGGGCAAGCCCCGCAGCACGGATGCAGCGGGAACCAGTACGGACCCGATTCCAAGGAGGAACACCGTGGGTCTCAGCGTCAACACCAACACCGCCGCGATGAACGCGTACCGGAACCTGTCGGTGACCAACGACCAGATGGGCAAGTCGCTCGAGCGGCTCTCGTCCGGTTTCCGCATCAACCGCGCTGCCGACGACGCTGCGGGTCTGGCCATCTCCGAGGGCCTCCGCTCGCAGATCGGCGGCATGAAGCAGGCCGTCCGCAACACCCAGGACGGCATCAGCGTCGTGCAGGTCGCCGAAGGCGCCCTGGGCACCGCCACCTCGATCCTGCAGCGCATGCGCGACCTCGGCGTCCAGGCCGCCAACGACACGAACAACGCGGCTGCCCGCAACGCCATCGCGACCGAGGTCGACGGGCTGCAGAAGGAGCTGGGGCGGATCGCCGACTCCACCAACTTCAACGGCACCAAGCTGCTGAACGGCGACACCGCCACGCTCAACTTCCAGGTCGGCGCCGGTGGTGACACCGCCAGCCAGATCTCGGTCGACCTGACGGCGGCCAACGTCAAGTCCGTCGCCGACGCTCTCGACGTCGCCGGCGCCAGCTTCGCGATCGTCACGCCCACGCTGGTCGAGGACAACTACACGTTCTCGTCGACCAGCGGCGGCGTCACCACGACGGCGACCGTGGCGCTCAACGCGACCGCCGGGGCCTACACGAGCGTCGAGGACGTCGCGAAGGCCCTGAACGCGGACAGTGACTTCGCTGCCAAGTTCAGCGCCTCGGTGAACGACGACAACGAGCTCGTCGTCCGCTCCACCAACGGCGGGACCATGGGCACGACGGCCCCGGGCACGGGCGCCGCCGCCGGCGCTGCCGTCGCGGGCGGCCTGGACTTCTTCTCGGCCAGCGGCGCCCAGGCCGCTGTCACCGCGATCGACGCCCAGATCCAGCGGGTCTCCAACGCTCGAGCCCAGCTGGGTTCGTACCAGAACCGGTTCGAGCACACGATCAGCAACCTGAACGTGGCGATCGAGAACACCACGACGTCGGAGTCGCGGATCCGCGACACCGACATGGCCCAGGAGATGACCAACTTCACCCGGACCCAGATCCTGACCCAGGCCGGCACCTCCATGCTGGCCCAGGCCAACCAGTCGTCGCAGGGCATCCTGAAGCTGCTGGGCTGATCCACCCGCACCACCTGAGCACCACCCGGTGAGGGGGGAGGCCCTCGGCCTCCCCCCTCACTGCTGCTCCACCCCGCACCGCCCACACTTCTCCCGGAGGACACCGCATGGCAGGCATCAGCACCGGCATCGGTCTCACCTCCGGGATGGACTACGCGTCGCTGGTCAGCCAGCTGATGCAGCTGGAGAGGCAGCCCCAGACGCTGCTGCGGACCAAGCTGTCCGACACCCAGGTCGACGCGGCCGCCTACCGTGCCGTCAACTCCTCCGTCGCGGCGCTGCACTCCGCCGCCGAGGCGCTCACCAAGGCGACGACCTGGGGTGCCGTCAAGGCCACCAGCTCGTCCCCGACGGTCACCGCCAGCGCCGCGGCCGGTGCCTCCACCGGGTCGGTCACGTTCACCGTCGACCGGCTCGCCGCCACCCACTCCGTCATCGGGGACGTCGCGTGGAACCCGCCTGCCGCCGCGACCACGCTCACGATCGCCGACGCCGACAACGACCGGGCATCGACGACGGTGTCCCTCGCCGCAGGCGCGACCCTCGGCGACGCCATCAAGGCCATCAACGCCGCCGGCGCCGGGGTGACCGCCTCTGCGGTCGGCACCGGGTCGGGCGCCCGCCTGCAGCTCACCTCGATGACCTCGGGCCTCGACGGGGCGTTCACCGTCAGCGGCGGCCCGACGTTCAAGGTCCTCGCCCAAGGCGTCGACGCCCAGCTGACCGTGGGCAGCGCGGACACCTACAGCTTCCCCGTGACCTCCAACACGAACACGTTCACCGACCTGCTCGCCGGTACGACCCTGACCGTCAGCGAGAAGGGCACCACGACCACCCTGACGGTGGCCACCGACCCCGCCGCGGTGGCCGGCGCCGTCCAGGCGCTGGTCACCGCGGCCAACAACGCCCTCACCAGTGTCTCCGGGTACAGCTACAACGGCACCGGGAGCACCGCGGCACTCCGCGGGGACAGCACCCTGCGCCAGCTGGCCAGCGACATCCTGACCGCCGTCTCCTCCGCCATCGGTGCCGACGACTCCGCCGCCACGGCCGGCCTCCAGCTGACCCGCGACGGCAAGGTCGCGTTCAACGCCGAGACCTTCACCGCCAGGCTGAAGGCCGACCCGGCGCTGGCCCAGCAGTTGGTCACCGGCACGGCTGCCGTGCCAGGTGTGGCCCAGCGGCTGCTGGAGGTGACCAAGGTGGCCACGGACGCCACCACGGGCACGCTCACCCTCCTCGCCAAGAGCAAGGACTCCGAGGCGACCCAGCTGCAGAAGCGGATCGACGAGTGGGACATCCGCCTGGAGCTGCGCCAGCAGAACCTGACGCGGCAGTTCACCGCGATGGAGAGCGCGCTGGGCACCCTGAACAACCAGTCCACGTGGCTGTCGACCCAGCTGGCGCAGCTGCCCAGCTGGTCGTCGTCCGACAAGAACTGACCCACCCGTACCCGGAGGAACCCCGATGAGTGCCGCCGCCCTGCGCGCCCGCTACATGGGCGACACCGTCGCCACCGCCTCGCCGCAGCAGCTGCTGGTCATGCTGTACGACCGCCTGGTCCTGGACCTCGAGCGGGCCGAGAACGCACTCGTCGCCGGCGACCGCGACGAGGCCGGCAGCCAGCTCCGGCACGCCCAGGACATCGTCTTCGAGTTGCGCTCGAGCCTGCGCGTCGACGTCTGGGAGGGCGGCCCCCGGCTCGCCGCGCTCTACGCCTGGCTGATCACCGAGCTCACCACCGCCACCGTCAAGGGCGACCGCAACCGGGTCGCCTCCTGCCGGCAGATCGTCGAGCCCCTCCGGGACGCGTGGCGGCAGGCCGCCGCCTCGCTGGCCGCGGCCCCCGCATGACCCCGCCCCGCCCCCCGGCCGGAGGGGACCACGGCGCGGGCGACTGGGCCACGGTCCTCGACGAGCTGGAGGGCGAGGTCCTCGCCGCCGAGGCGACGATGACCGCCGGTGACCTGCCGGAGGACCGGGTGGACGAGGTCGCCGCGTGGGGCCGTCGGGTCCAGGACTGGGTCCCGCCCTCCGGGCTGGGGCCGCTGCCCGAGGACCTCCGGCAACGTGCGGCCCGGCTGCTCCAGCACCAGCTGGCCGTCGCCGAGGAGCTCGTCGAGCGGATCATCCAGTCACGCCGGCAGCGCGACGTCGCCGCCCGGATGTCCTACGGCCCGGCCCGCCCGGTCGCGTCGTTCATCGACCGGGCCCTGTAGCCCGCACCCCGCACCCCCGCCCCCGTGGCGCCACCGGCGCCGCGGGGGCGTTCGCGTGCTCCGACCCTGCGCACGGACGCACGCATCCCGGGACGGCCGGTCGCCCCCAGCAGTCACACCCGTCCCGCCCACACCACCTGCCGACACCGGTCACTCCCGTCGGCGACATCTGGTCATGCCTGGGGCTCGGGATGCCGATGGCACAGGGGCACGGACAGCACCACCTCGCCACGGATCGGCGGACCACCCACTCGCTCGCGAGTGTCTTTTCCGCGTACCCGGAGGTCGATCGTGTCCTGCCCCGCCCCCGTGGCGACCGCCCGATGATCGGCGACCTCACCACGACGACGCTGCACGCCGCCCTGAGCGGGCTGGCGCAGCGGCAGCGCGTCACCGCCGACAACATCGCCAACATCAACACGCCCGGCTTCCTCGCCGGCCGCGTCGACTTCGAGTCGGACCTGCGGAGCCAGCTGAGCAGTGGCCGGACGCCGACGATCGGCGGGAGCAGCGTCGCGCGGTCGCTGGAGCCGACCAACACCAACGGCAACAACGTCAACCTCGACAGCGAGACGGTCATCGCCACGGAGACCGGTCTGCGCTACCAGCTGGCCCTCAACGCGCTGGACGGCAAGTACAGCAGCCTGCGCACCGCCCTGCGGACGGCGTGACGCGGTGTTCGACAGCCTCAACGTCGCCGGCTCCGGGATGCTCGCCCACCGCAAGTGGCTGGACGCCGTCTCGGACAACATCGCCAACCTGAACACGGTCACCGGGACCGAGGAGGACGCGTTCCAGGAGCGCTTCATCGTCGCCCAGGCCGTCGACTACGGCTCCGGCGAGGGCGGTGTCCGCACCGCGCGGGCCGAGTTCGGCAGCGCCGAGGGCCGGCTGGTCCACCAGCCCGACCACCCGCTGGCCGACGCCGAGGGCTACGTGAAGTACCCCGACATCGACCTCGCCGAGCAGATGACCAACCTGATCATGGCCCAGCGCGGCTACCAGGCGAACCTCGCGACCATCGAGCGGGCGACGGCCGCCTACCAGGCGGCCCTGCAACTCGGGAAGGGCTCATGACCTCGCCCATCGGGGGCATCGCGTTCCCCACCGTGTCCATCCCGGCGGTCGGTGCCGTCGGCGACGTCGCCGGCACCGAGGCGGCCCCCGGCACGCAGTCCGCCTCGGGCTCGGGGTTCGCCGGTGTCCTCGCCGGCGCGCTCGACCAGCTGCAGACCACCCAGGCGGTGTCCAACGACCTCGCGACCCAGGCCGTCACCGGCGACCTGAAGGACGTGCACGACTACATGATCGCGTCCACCGAGGCGAAGGTCGCCCAGGAGATGGTCGTGACGTTCAAGAACAAGGCCGTTGAGGCCTTCACCGAGATCATGAGGATGCCGGTCTGATGCCTCCCGCCCTCGCCGGACCGCTGGAGCGCATCCGCTCCACGCTGTCCACGATCAGCCTGGGGCAGAAGGTCGTCATCGGCCTGCTGGCCGCCGGGCTGCTCCTGGGCGGGTTCTTCTTCGTCCGGTGGACGACCGCACCGACGATGGCGCCGCTGTTCTCCAACCTGGCGTCGACCGACGCGTCGGCGATCGTCGACGAGCTCAACGCCTCCGGCGTCGCCTACGAGCTCGCCGACGGGGGCGGCACGATCATGGTCGCCAACGACCAGGTCTACGACCTGCGGCTGTCGATGAGCGGCAAGGGTCTGCCCGCCGGCTCCGACACCGGCTACGCGCTGCTCGAGGAGCAGGGCATCACGACCAGCGAGTTCCAGCAGCAGGTGTCCTACCAGCGGGCCCTCGAGGGCGAGCTGGCCAAGACGCTCGAGGCACTGGAGGGCGTCCGCTCCGCGGTGGTGCACGTGGCCCTCCCCGAGGACGAGGTCTTCGTCTCCGACGAGCAGGAGCCGACCGCCTCGGTGCTGCTGGACCTGGCGCCGGGCACGACGCTCTCCGGCGGTCAGGTGCAGGCGGTGACCAACCTGGTCTCATCCAGCATCGAGGGCATGGACCCCGACCAGGTCACCGTCGCCGACTCCACCGGCCAGGTGCTCTCGGCGCCGGGCCAGGGCGTGACGTCGGCGGCGGGGGACGCCCGCTCGCAGCTGGAGCAGGAGTACGAGGACCGGCTGGCCGCCAACGCCCAGGTCATCCTCGACCGGGTGCTGGGCCCGGGCAACGCCCAGGTGTCGGTGCGCGCCGACCTCGACCTCAACCAGCGCGACACCACCTCGAAGACCTACACCTACGAGGAGGGCACCCCGCCGGTCTCGGAGAGCACCAGCACCGAGGAGTACACCGGCACCGGCGCCACCGTCGGCGGTGTGCTCGGCCCGGAGAACACCGCCGACGCCGGCGCGGGCGGCGAGTCGACGTACAGCAAGGAGTCGACCACGGCCAACAACGCCGTGGGCGAGACCGTGGAGACCGTCCAGGGCGCGCCCGGCGCGATCAACCGGCTGACGGTCTCGGTCGTCATGGACCAGACGGTGGCGGGCAGCCTCAACCAGAACCAGGTGGAGGACCTCATCGGCAACGCCGTCGGCCTGGACGCCGCCCGGGGCGACGACATCACCGTCGCGTCGATGGCGTTCGACACCACCGCCGCCGACCGGGCCGCGGCCGAGCTGGAGGCCGCGCAGGCGGCCGAGCAGCAGGCGCAGCTCTGGTCGATGATCAGGACCGGCGGCATCGCCCTGGGCATCGCCCTGCTGGTGCTCGTCGTCTGGCTGCGGTCGCGCCGCAACCGGGAGGACGAGGAGGACTACGAGGAGCTCGCGCTGCCCGACGACGTCCTCGCCGAGCTGGACCGGATCCGCATCGAGAGCACCCGTGAGATCCCGGTCGACACCAGGGCGCCGGAGCTGGAGGCCGCCGAGCGGCAGCGGGTCCGAGGGGAGATCGCCGCCATGGTCAGTGAGAAGCCCGACGAGGTCGCGGCGATGCTGCGCGGCTGGCTGAGCGAGGGCAGCAGGTCATGACGCTCGCCAGCGTGGAGCAGATGGTCGGGCTCACCCCGGCCGCCCGGACCTCCGTCCTGCCGGCGGTGCGCCAGGCGCCCGACCTGCCCGGCATCCGCAAGGCCGCGGTCTTCATCGCCCAGCTGAGCAAGGACGATGCCGGCGCGCTGCTGGCCAGGATGCGCCCGCGGGAGGTCGAGCAGGTCACCCGCGAGCTCATGAAGCTCGGCACCGTGGAGCCCGACGACGTCGACGGCGTCCTGGAGGAGTTCCACCACCTCATGAGCGCACAGCGCTTCGTGGGACGCGGTGGTGTCGACTTCGCCCGCGAGATCCTCGCCGCGGGCCTGGGCGACGACAAGGCCGAGAGCATCCTGTCCCGGCTCAACGTCGTCTACTCCGAGGTGCCGTTCTCCTCGCTGCGCAACGCCGACGTCCGGCAGCTGGTGACCTTCCTCAAGGACGAGCACCCGCAGACGATCGCGCTGGTGCTGGCCCACCTGACGCCGGCGCAGTCGGCCGAGGTGCTGTCCGGGTTCGCCCCCGAGCAGCAGGCCGCCGTCGCCCACCGCATCGCGACCATGGACCGCACCTCCCCGGAGATGGTCCGCCTGGTCGAGGAGGAATTGGGCCGCCGCATGGGGTCGCTGCTGGCCCACCAGGACATGAGCACGGTGGGCGGCGTCGAGACCCTCGTGGAGATCATCAACCGCTCGTCCCGGCCCACCGAGCGGTCCATCCTCGAGTGGCTGGAGAGCACCGACCCGGAGCTGGCCGACCAGGTGCGGGCGCAGATGTTCGTCTTCGAGGACATCGTGTCCATCGACGACCGGTCGCTGCAGCTGGTGCTGCGCGAGGTCGAGGCCAACGACCTGGCCACCGCACTCAAGGGCGTCCGGCCCGACGTCCGGGACAAGGTGGTCCGCAACCTCTCCGAGCGTGCCGCGGAGAACCTCGCCGAGGAGATCGAGCTGCTCGGCCCGGTCCGCACCCGGACCGTCGAGGAGGCCCAGGCCAAGGTCGTCGGCGTCATCCGCACCCTCGAGGAGCAGGGCGTGCTGACCATCTCGCGCGGCGGGGACGATGAGTTCGTCGCCTGAGAACGCCCCACGCGAGACGGCACTGCTGCGCGGCGCCTCGGCCGCGGCGGCCGCGCCCTACCGCAGCACCGTCCCGCCACCGCGGGAGGGACCACCCGCGGTCGAGCGCCGGACGACGATCCGCCGGGCCGCCGACATGCCGGTGCCGGCCACCCGGCCCTCCTTCCGGCTCGGCGACGTCTACGCCGAGGAGCTGGCCCGGCTGCGCGAGCACGCCCGCCGCGAGGGCTACGCCGCCGGGCACGCCGAGGGCGTCCGGGCGGCCGGTGCGGTGGTCGCGGAGGCCGAGCGGGCCGCCGAGGCGCGCCTGGCCGAGGTCCAGGCGCGGTGGGAGCGGCGCATGGTGTCGGCGACCGCGGCCATGGGCGCGGCGGTCACCCAGCTGGAGGAGGCCGCCGTCCCGGTGGCCGAGGACGTCCGCGACTCGATCGTCTCGATCGTGCTCACCCTCGTCGAGGACCTGCTCTGCCGGGAGCTGGCCATCGCCGACACCCCCGCCCTCGACGCCGTCCGGCGGGCACTGACCCTGTGCCCCGCCGATGCCCCCACCGTCGTGCGGCTGCACCCCGACGACCTCGGCGAGCTGCCCGAGGAGGCGCTCGCCGAGCTGCCCGACACGGTGCGGGTCGTCGGTGACCGCTCGGTGGAGCGGGCCGGCGCGGTCGCGGAGACCGGCGCCTCCCGCGTCGACGCCCAGCTCGGCGCCGCGCTCGAGCGGGTGCGGGCGGTGCTCGCCCCGTGAGTGGTCCGGGCCTGCTCGACCGGGCACGCGCCGCCGCCCGCCCGCAGGTGACCGGCCAGGTCGTCGGCGCGATGGGGCTCACCCTCTCCGTCGAGGGCATCGTCGCCGCCGTCGGTGACCTCGTGGAGGTCGACCCCGGCTCGGGTGGGCTGCTCGCCGAGGTGGTCGCGGTGACCCGCGACCGGCTCACCTGCATGCCGCTCGGCGAGCTGTCCGGCGTCCACTCCGGCGCCCGGGTCCGCGCCACCGGCATGCCGCTGCAGGTGCCGGTCGGCGAGGCCCTGCTGGGGCGGGTGCTCGACGGCCTCGGTCGGCCGGTGGACGGCGGCCCGCCGCTGGACGCCGGCCTGGAGTTCGTCGACCTGTCCAGCGAGACCCCGCACCCGCTGGCGCGCCGCCGGGTGCAGGAACCGCTCACCTCCGGCGTCCGCGCCCTGGACACGCTGGTCCCCTGCGGCAGGGGCCAGCGGCTCGGCATCTTCGCCGGCTCCGGCGTGGGCAAGTCGACGCTGCTGTCCCAGATCACCCGGGGCACCGACGCCGACATCCGGGTCATCGGTCTGATCGGTGAGCGTGGCCGCGAGGTCAAGGAGTTCCTCGAGGAGAACCTCGGCCCCGAGGGCATGGCCCGCACGGTCGTCGTCGTCGCCACCTCCGACGAGCCGCCGCTGGTCCGGCTCAAGGCCGCGTTCGTCGCCACCCGCATCGCGGAGGGCTTCCGCGACCAGGGCCGCGACGTCCTGCTGCTCATGGACTCGATCACCCGCACCGCGATGGCCCAGCGCGAGGTGGGGCTCTCCGCCGGCGAGCCCCCGGCCACACGCGGCTACCCGCCGAGCGTGTTCGCGATGCTGCCCAAGCTCCTGGAGAAGGCCGGCACCGCCGCCACCGGGTCCATCACCGGCCTGTACACGGTGCTCGTCGACGGCGACGACCACAACGAGCCGATCGCCGACTCCGCCCGCTCGATCCTCGACGGCCACATCGTCCTGACCCGCGAGCTGGCGACGGCGGGGCACTTCCCGGCCATCGACGTCCTCGAGTCGATCTCCCGCGTCGCCGGGGCCGTCGTCCCGGCGCCGCAGATGACCGACGCCCGTGAGGTGCGGCGGCTGATGGGCGCGCTGCGCGACGTCAAGGAGCTCATCGAGATCGGCGCCTACCAGGCCGGCAGCGACCCGCTGGTCGACCGCGCCCGCCAGGTGGCCCCCGCGATCGAGGCGTTCCTGCAGCAGTCCACCGGCGAGCTGACCCCGGCTCAGGAGTCGTGGGCGTGGCTCAACCGGATCGTGAGGTCGTCGTGACACTCCCCCCGCCGGCCCGGTGAAGCGGGGCGCGTTCCGCCTGCAGCCGGTGCTCGAGGCGCGACGGGCCCAGGAGCGCGCGGCCGCGCTGGCCGCCGCCGAGGCAGCCCGCGCCGCCGCCGACGCCGACCGCCGGGCCACCGAGGCGGAGGACGCCGTCGCGGCCGTCCTGCCGACCGGCGCGGTCGGTTCCGGCGCCTTCCGCGCGGCGATGGTGCTCGCCCGGGTGGCGGCCGAGGACGCCGCGGCCGCCCGGTCGCTGGCCACCGCCTCCGCCGAGCAGGCCGGGCTGGTCCGCGCGGCCTGGACGGCGGCGGCGCAGCGGACCAAGGGACTGGAGCGGTTGCGGGAACGTCACCTCCAGACGGTCCGACTCGCCGAGCAGGCTGCCGAGGAGAGGACCGTGGACGACCTCGTGACCGGCCGATCGGCCCGTCGGACCTCCTCCGGGGAGGTGCCGTGGACGGACTGATCGCCGTGCAGACCCGGATCGGCGAGATCCAGGCCCGCTTCGCCACCCCCGTGCAGACCTCGACCAGCCGCGCCTGGGCCTCCGCGGTCTCGGCCGCCGGGCTCACCGGCACCGGGTCGGCCACGACCACCGCTGCGGGCACCGCGGGCGCCGCCTCCGGGCAGGCCGTCGTCACCGAGGCGCAGAGGTACCTCGGCGTCCCGTACCTGTGGGGCGGCACCGACCCGGCGAGGGGCCTGGACTGCTCCGGGTTCACCAAGCTCGTCTTCGGCAACCTCGGCATCGAGCTGCCCCGCACCTCCTCCCAGCAGGCCACCGCCGGCACCGCGGTGGCCTCGCTGGCCGACGCCCGCCCCGGCGACCTGGTCTTCTTCGACCACACCCCGTCCCGCCCCGGCATCGACCACGTCGGGATCTACATCGGCGACGGCAAGATGATCGCCGCCCCGCAGGAGGGCGAGACGGTCAAGGTGCAGTCGGTCGGCGCGCCCACCGTCATCCGCCGGGTGCTGCCCGAGCAGGCCACCGCCGCGTCGGCAGCGTCCGGTGCCGCCCTGTCCGGCGTCCCGTACGCCGACCTGTTCACCCGGGCCGGCAGCCGGCACGGCGTCGACCCGGCGCTGCTCGCGGCGGTCGCCTCGACCGAGTCCGGCTTCGACGCCTCGGCCGTCTCCCCGGCCGGCGCGCGGGGCCTCATGCAGTTCATGCCCGCCACCGCCGCCGGGCTCGGCGTCGACGCCCTCGACCCGGCGTCGGCCGTCGACGGCGCCGCCCGCTACCTGCGCCAGCTGACCGACCGGTTCGGCTCGACCGAGCTCGGGCTGGCCGCCTACAACGCCGGCCCCGGGACGGTGAGCCGCCACGGCGGCATCCCGCCCTACCCCGAGACCCAGGACTACGTCCGGTCCGTGATGAGCAAGGCGGCGACCTACCGATGACGACCCCTGTGCTGCCGGCCGCGCCCACGGCCGCGCCGACTCCCGGAGCCACGACCAGCGAACCGGCCGCCGGTCAGGAGTTCGCCTCCGCCCTGGACGACGCGGTCGCCGGCAACCCCGGTCGCGGCGGCCGGGACGACGCGGCCCCGACCGGGGCCACGGCCGACGACGAGACGACGCCGGCCGCGACGGACACGCCGCCGGCCGACGGCACGGTGCCCGCGGTGACCGGCATGCCCCCGGCCCTCTGGCTGCTGCTGCACGGCGGTGCCCCGGCCGCGGCCACCCCGCCCCCCGCCGCGACGCCGGCCGTCGCGGCCACCGGTGCCGTCCCGGCCGTGCCGGCGGGCGGCGCCGCCGTCGTGGACGCGGGAGTCGCACCGACCGCCCCGACGACCGCGGCCCCGCCGGCCGGCCCCGTGCCGGGTACGGCGCCGGTCGCACAGCCGGCCGGCACCCCGACCGCGCCGACGGCCGCCGCACCGGTCGTCGCCCCCCAGCCGGGCACCGCCCCGGTCGTGCCGCCGGCCGCCGCACCGGCGGACGGCACCGGGGCGCTGCCGGGTCTGTCCGTCGTCGTCGCCGCGCCCGACCGCGCACCCGCCGCCGACGAGGCGACACCGACGCCCGTCACCGGACCGGTCGGGGCGGCGCCCGCCGGGACCGCAGCCGGCACCACCGCGGGCGACACCGGCACCGGCACGAGCCCGCAGGACTCCCCCGCTCCGGCAGCCCCCGCGGCCTCCGGCCCGCCTGCCGCCGGCTCCGCTCCCGTCCCCACGACGGCCGTGCTCCAGCCGGCCGGCGCCCCGGCCGACGCCGACGCCGCACCCCCGGTGGGCACCCAGGTCGCCTCGCACGTCGCCGTCCTGCGCACCGCGCCCGACGGCGTGCACACGATGACCGTCGTCCTGACGCCGGAGACCCTCGGCCGGGTCGAGGTACAGGTCACCCTCCAGCAGGGCGCGGTCGACCTGACCCTGCGCGGCGCGACCGAGGCCGGGCGCGCCGCGCTGCTCGACGCCCTCCCGGAGCTCCGCCGGGACCTGCAGAGCGCCGGGCTGAACTGCACCAACGCCTCCGTCGACCGGGGCCCGGGCAACGGCTGGGCCACCGCCCAGCAGCACACCGGCGGCGACCGGTCCGGGCAGCAGGGCCGTCCCGACGGCCGCGGCGGCCCGTGGCAGCGCCCCGCCGACCTCGACGGGGGCCGGCCGGCCCCCGTCGCCACCACCGCTGCGTCCGGCCTGGACGTCCGGGTCTGAAGGGAGTTGACCGAGCGATGACCGATCCGATCAGCGGCATGGGCGGCACCACGCCCGCCACCACGTCGGTGACCCGCGCCGACCAGATGGACAAGGACGTGTTCCTGCAGCTCCTGGTCGCGCAGATGCGCTACCAGGACCCGAACAACCCGACCAGCACCACGGAGTTCATGTCGCAGACGGCGACGTTCACCCAGGTCGAGAAGCTCGAGCAGATCGCCGCCCAGAACGCCTCGCTGCTGACGCTGCAGCGCTCGCTGAGCGCCGGGGCCCTCGTCGGCCACCACGTGGGCTACACCGCCGAGGACGGCACCACGGCCACCGGGACGGTGACCTCGGTCCGCTTCTCCGGTGACGAGCCCGAGGCCGTCGTCGACGGGGTCGCCGTCCCGCTCGGTCGCCTGACCGAGGTCTCCCTCGCCACCGGCTGACGCGGCCCCCCGCCCGCCCCCACCCACCTC
>NZ_JBJGYJ010000020.1:0-85741 GCF_054049935.1 Geodermatophilus sp. SYSU D00742 | reverse complement strand
CCCCCCCCCCCCCCCCCCCCCCCCCCCCCCCCCCCCCCCCCCCCCCCCCCCCCCCCCCCCCCCCCCCCCCCCCCCCCCCGGCCCCCCCCCCCCCCCCCCCCCCCCCCCCCCCCCCGCGCAGCGCCGACCTGGCCGCCGCGTCGCTGGCGACCGACCGCGCCGAGCTGGAGCGGCTGACCGCCGAGCAGACCCGGCTGCAGGCGTCCTTCGACGGGGCCAACGAGGGCTCCGGCGGCATCCTCCTGCGGCTGGAGGCGCTGGACCGGCTGAGCGACCGCAACACGACCCTGGCCGCGGCGAAGGTCATGCTGTCGCTGCTGTTCATGTGCGTGGAGATCCTGCCGGTGCTCATGAAGCTGCTGCTCAACTTCGGCCCGCCGTCGGCCTACGACCGGCTGGCGGCGCTGCGCGACTCCGGGGACGTCGAGATCGAGGAGCTCCAGCAGGAGTCGCGGCTGACCGTCGCGAAGGCCCGCGAGGAGATGCTCGTGATGGCCGAGAAGGAGCGGATCGACCGGCAGAAGGAGGCCGTGCTGGCCCGCCGGCGGGCGGCTGCGGCGCTGGCGGAGGAGGCCGCGCGGGCGGCTGCGGCGCCGGTCCGGCCGGCCGAGGCTCCCGCGGTGCCGGAGCCGCGGCAGCCGTGGGACACCGGGCCGATCCTCAACGCGGCGCTGCGGACCGTGCGTGCCGTGCGCCGGCGGCCGGTCGACCGGGAGCCCGCCGGGGTCTGACCCCGTCCTGCTCCGCCCGGCCCCTCCGTGGTCTGACGCCTGCCGGTGTCAGCCGGCGGAGGGGCCGGTTGCGTGTGTGGGAGACAGCAGGCGTGCAGGTCCGGCCGGCGTGGTGGCGGCCGACGGCTCCCGGGGACGGTCCGACTAGCGGAGCTCGTACCACTCGTAGTCGAGCGAGAGGTCCTCGTGCACGATCCCCTTGCCCACCGCCTGGATCCGGTTGAGCCAGGCATAACGCTCGTCCGACGTCTCGAACCGCGGGGCGACGTAGATCGTCATCGGCGGGTTCAGACCCCCGGAGGCATCCGCTCTGCCCTGGTACTGCCCGAAAATTCCATCGGCGTGTCGTGCGTCCCGTCGGCCGCTGGTGGACCGCCTCGGGAGTTCCGGAACCCAGGGTGGCGGAACTCCCACCCGGTGTGGGGCTGCGCCTGCCCGTCGGGCGCGTGGTCTGATGCCTGCGGTTCGTGCGGCCGGCAGCGGAGCCGGCCGCGGTTCGGGAGGGTGGACGCGTGACTGCTGGTTCCGGCTCCGGTGAGGTGCTGCTCGAGGTCGACGGCGCGGTGGCGGTGGTGACGCTGAACGCGCCGGATCGCCGCAACGCCCTGACCCCGGACATGGCGCGCGAGCTGATCGGACTGTTCGACGAGGTGGACGCGCGGCCGGAGATCGGGGCGCTCGTCGTCCGGGCGGTGGGGAAGTCCTTCTGCGCGGGTGGGGACATCGCGACGCTGACCTCCGCCGGCCGTGACCCGGCGGCGCCCGAGGCCTACGAGGGCATGTCGGCGATATACGACTCCTTCTACCGGCTGGGGCAGGTGAATGTGCCCACGGTGGCGGCGGTCCGCGGCTCGGCGGTGGGCGCCGGGATGAACATGCTGCTGGCCACCGACCTGCGGATCGTCGCCCGCGACGCCCGGCTGATCGCCGGGTTCCTCAAGCGGGGGATGCACCCCGGCGGCGGGCACTTCGTGATCCTGTCCCGGCTGGTCGGCCGGGAGGCCGCGGCGGCGATGGCGCTGTTCGGCGAGGAGGTCTCCGGCGTCCGCGCCGCTGAGCTGGGGCTGGCGTGGGAGGCGGTGGACCCCGACGCCGTCGAGGACCGCGCGCTGGAGCTCGCCGCCCGTGTGGCCGCGGACCCGGAGCTGGCGCGGGTGGCGGTCGGCAACTTCCGGCGGGAGGTCGTGAACGGAGCGGTGAGCTGGGAGGTCGCGACGCAGTTCGAGCGCCCGGCGCAGATGTGGTCGATGCGCCGATCCGCCTCGTCCTCGTAGGGCGCCGGTACGGGCGGGGGCGTCAGACCGTCTCGGGCACGCGCAGGTGGGCGAGGGCGACGTCGTACTCGGCGACGTCGATGACGCGCATGCCCATGTGCTCGGTGAACTCCTGCCGCATCGCCTGGGCCTGCCCCTTCGACCGGTTCATGATCTGGCGGTCCTCGTAGACCGTGGCGACGACGGACCGGCCGGTCTCCCGGTTGACGAGGAGGCTGGTGCTGCAGAAGCCGGCGAGGTCACCGATGCGGGGGACGATGCTCGTGCGGAACCCGTCGATGATCCGATCGGCCTGACCGATGGGACCCTTCGTCGAGATCACCCGGCAGGCGGCGTGCTCGGGAGCGCTGCGCACCCGGTGCAGGACCCCGACCTGCCACTCGACGACCTCGGCCTCGGTCTCCGAGCCGCCGACACTCCTGATCGTCGTCTCGCGGAGCGAGGCGACGGCGTCGGCGCTGCGCTGCATCGACTCGGCGTCGTGCCAGGAGGTGGTGACGATGCACCGGCCGGTGGAGCGGTCGACCAGCATGGACAGGCCGACGCATCCGTCCATCTGTAGGACGGCGGGCAGGACCGTGTCCCGCGTGTAGGCGATGCCGTCGTCGATGGCGTCCGGGTTCCCGCGGAAGGTGGTCGATCGGGCGTACATGGCAGCGTTCCCCCTGGATGACGCGCACCGCGGCCGCGTCGCCGCGTGGGGTCACTGTGCTCGCGGGGCCGCCGTCGGGCAATGGAACTCCCGACGGCGGTGCCGACGGCGACGGCTGGGCCGTCAGCGGGCGCTGCTGCGGCTGCGCGCAGGCTGGTGGACGTCGAGGTGCGCCATGAGCTCGGCGATCACCTCGGCGGCCGGCCGGACGTCGGTCACCGAGCCGACGCCGGCGCCCGCGTACATGGCCATCGCGTCCAGGTGGCCCTCCGCGCCGGCCACGGGCGGAAGGCCCGATCCGCGCGGCACGGGGATCTGCGCACCGCCCATGGTCGCCGTCCCGACGACGTCGTCGTCCAGTGCGGCCAGCCGGTCCACCGCGGCGCGCAGCACCCGGGCGCGGGGGCTGGTGGCGCACAGGGGGCAGTCGGCGAACGCGTCGGTGATGACGGTGCAGTCGCCGGCGGCGTCGACGACGGCCTGCCTGTACGCCGGGTGGGCGCCGGACTCGACCGTCGCGATGAACCGGGTCCCGATGCGGGCACCGTCCGCACCGGCCGCCATGACCTCGGCGAAGGACCGCCCGTCGCTGATCCCGCCGGCCGCGAGGACGGGGACCTCCACCGCGGCGAGCGCCTCGCCCAGGAGGGGGAGCAGCGGCGAGTACCCGCGCACGTGACCGCCGGCCTCGGTGCCCTGCACCGTGACCACGTCGCAGCCGGCGTCCACCGCGGCGCGCGCCTCGTCGACCGACCCCACCTGCCAGTTGACGAGGGCGCCGGACCGGTGGACCAGCTCCACCAGCCGCGGCGCGGGGTCGAACCAGAAGAAGTCGACCAGCCGCACCCGCTCGGCGACGTCGGCCACCAGCCGCTCGTCGACGTGCTCGTCGACGACGTTGGCGGCCAGCACGCCGGACGTGCGCCCTCTCATCTCGTCCAGGCGCCGGACCAGCACCTCGGGGGGCAGGCCCAGCGCGGTCACCGTGCCGACGCCACCGGCCTCGGCGACCGCGACCGCCAGGTCCGGTGAGGAGATCGTCCCCATCGGCGCCTGCTGGATGGGGACGGAGCAGCCGACCAGCTCCGTGAACCGCGTCTGCATGGCCGACCTCCCCGGTGGGCAGTGGCGCGCACCTCACGGTCGCGCTGGTGCCCGGTCGGGTCAAGGGGCGTGCCGACGGTGGACGGGCTGCCGGCGTCCGTCGACGCCGGCACCGCTGCCGGTCGTCGGTCGCCCGCTGGGGTCGACGGCTCACACGGTGGTGGCCGGGTCCGGGGCGGCGAGGGTGATCGTCCGGGTGGTCGTGGCGGTGTGGCAGAGGTCCACGACGCAGTACTGCGCGTTGGCCTCGACGAACGTCGGCAGCGGCAGGAACACCCGCAGCGCGCCGCCGGAGGTCGCCGTCCAGGCGGTGGGCGTGCTGGAGCACGGCACGAGGACGCCGAAGAAGTCGCGCGCGATGTCCAGGCCCTGGACCTGCGCGACGTCCCCGAACACGATCGCCTCGGCCGGCTCGCTGCAGGTCACCGTGCCGGTGACCACCACGGTCCCGGGTTCGCTGCCGATCCCGGCCGAGTCGAGCGTCACCTCGACCGACTGGAGTTGTGCCGGCGCGGGTGGCGCGGGGACGGGCGGTGCGGCGAGGGCGGACGGTGCGGCGAGCGTCGCCACGGCGACGACGACGCCCAGCACCAGGGCGGTCCGGGCGAGAGCCGAGCCACGGCGGGTCGTACCTGCGGACATCGTTGCCTCCGAGCGGACACGCGGGCGGGGGAAGCGGCACGACGTCCGGCGCTGGACCCTCCAGCGCTCGACGACCTCGCCGTGCCGGGTACCGCGTCCGCGGACGCGGTGAGGCGGAGGTTCCTCGCGGCCGTCCAGCCCCGTCAACCGCGCCAATGACCGTGCGTCAGCCCCTGGTTGCGCCGTGACCTCCAGTCACGACACGACACACGCCGTTCTCGGAAACGGCCGGCCGCGTTGCTGAGACGGCAGCGGCGGACGCGTCGATCCCGGCCGAGGGCCGCGGCCGCGCGGGGTGCCCGGCCGCTCGGGTACCGGGTGGACGGCGCCGGACCGCAGCCGCCCACCCGGCGTCCGGTGCGGGTCAGAGGCCCTTGTCGCGGTACTTGCGGCCCCAGATGCCGGACTTGCCCGGCGCCATGATCGAGTTGGGGTCGAGGGCGTCCTTGACGGTCTCGTGGAACTTCCGCAGCGCACCGTCGCCCCAGTCGTAGGTGCCCATCACCTGGTCCATGAGGGCGTTGTGGGTGCGGTACTCGCCGTAGCCCTCGGCGGCGGCCTCGTCGATCAGCACCCGCGCCAGGTCGAGCGCGCGCTGACGCTCGTCCGGGTCGGTGGTGTCGAACAGCAGCAGCGCGATGTGGTGCATCTCCCGGAGCCCGACGACGAACTGGGCGGCGTAGTCCTGGCGGTACTCGTCGGCCCGCCGCCGCACCATCTGCGCCTGCCGCAGCGCGTCCGCGCCGTCGGGCGCCGAGATGGGGGAGAAGCCGATGTGCCCGCCGTTGGGCACGAACTCCAGCAGCTTCATCTCGTCCAGGGACGGGATGCCGTTGTTGATCCGGTGCCGGTCGTGCAGCACGTGCGCGCCGCGGTCGGTGGCCTCGTCGCGGTCGTGGTGGGTGCAGAAGCGCGAGCCCGGCACCTGGAGGAACGCGTCGCGGATCATGCCGAGGTACTGCTCGACGACCGGCGGCGGGCCGTAGACGGTGCCGTACAGGTTCCAGTAGCCCAGGCCCAGCTCGGACTTCATCTGCTCGATCGCCTCGGCCGGCAGCGGACCGTCCCCGTCGTGCCACTCGGTGCGCCTGGAGACGACGCCGGCGTCCAGGACGATGTTGCGCAGCACCGGCACGTTCTGCAGCGGGGCCATGTTCACCCGCAGCGGGAACATGATGTCGACGACCTGCGCCAGGTCCTCCTCCCGGTCGAACGTGATCAGGAACGTGGTGGACGACGGTGGGCGCTGCATGAGCTGGATGCCCATCTTGGTGACGATGCCGAGGTTGGACTGGGTGAACAGGCCGTCGGGGAACGGCCCGAAGCCGTACTGGAACAGCTGCCAGGTGGTGCTGCCCGGCACCGCGCCCATGCCGGTGCGCATCACCTCGCCGGTGGGCAGCACGACCTCCAGGCCGGTCTGCCACATGAGGTGGTCGCCGTAGGGGGTGTAGCCGACCCCGCGGTCGAGGGTGTTGCCGACCACCGAGCCCCAGCCGAGGTCCGGGCAGTCCAGCATCAGGGACGGCGCGTTCGCCTCCAGGTACTCGTAGAGGTCGAAGTAGGAGACCCCGGGCTCGAGCAGGGCGTAGCCGTACTTCTCGTCCACCTCGAGGATGCGGTTCATCCGCTCGCCGGTGTTCACGACGACCGCGCCGGACAGCCGCGGCTGGCCGCCGCCGTAGCCGTTGTTCCTGCCGGTCGAGATCGGGGAGAGCGGGACGCCGAACTCGTTGGCGATCCGGACGATCTCCTGCACCTGCTCGGTCGTCTCCGGGGAGACCGCCGCCGAGGCGCCCGCGGCCGGTTCACCGCCCACCGGGTAGGGGTCGCGGTAGCGGGTCAGGTCGCCGTCCTCGGTGACGACGTACTTGTCGCCGACGACGTCCCGGAACCGGGCGATCGCGGCGTCGAAGTCGGACTCGGACAGCCCAGGGGGCAGCAGACGGGCCACGGGGGACTCCTTCGTCGGTGGCGGTCGGGACGGCGACCGACCCGGCGCGGCGTCAGCCGCGCGGTGGACGGTGCCGGCACCCGGCCCGGCCGTCGGGGACCCCCGGCGGCGCCCTCGTAGCAGACCGCGGTCGTGACCCCGGCCACAACGGATCGCTGACAACCGGTCGCATACTGGCCCACGTCGTTCGTCCGGCGGACCACCCGGAGGGGGTGCCGTGGCCGCTCTCCGCGAACCGGCCCGCCCGCGGCCGTTGCCGGAGGTGTCGGTCCGCAGCGGCGACCCCGACGAGGCGTGCGCGGTGGGCACGCGGGTCTACCACAGCCACCGGGTCACCGTGCTCGGTGATGCCAGCCGCTTCGCGATGACCCTCGACGCGGCCGCGCTGGGCCCGCTCACCGTCGGCTGGCTCACCTACGACACCGAGGTGCGCATCGAGAGCGCCCACGACGGCTCCTACCAGGTCAACGTCCCCACCGGCGGAGCCCTGGTCGCGACCAGCGCCGGGCGGGACGCCGTCGCCGGGCCGGGCTCCGCGGTCGTGCACGTCCCCGACCGCGCCGCCGTGTTCACCGGCTGGGCGACCCCGGCTCCGGTCCTGGCCCTGCGCATCGCGCAACCGGCGCTCGAGCACGCGATGGAGCAGCTGCTGGACCGGCCGCTGCGCTCCCGCATCGATCTCGACCTCGGTCTGGACGTCTCCACCGGCCGCGGTGCGCAGTGGCTGGCGCTGGTCCGGTCCATGGCCGCAGACCTCGCCGACGAGGACGCCCTCGTCCGCCAGCCGATGGTGGCCGCACCCTTCGCGCACAGCGTCATGACCGGCCTGCTGCTGACTGCCGTGCACCAGCACCGGGACGAGCTGGCCGCACCGGTGGCGGCTGCCGGGAGCTCTGTCGTGCGGCGGGGGCGCGAGTACATCGAGGCCCACGCCGACCAGCCGCTCACGATCGCCGACATCGCGCGCGCCTGCGGCGTCGGCGTCCGCGGCCTGCAACGCGGCTTCCAGCGGGCTCTGGAGGTCTCGCCGACCGAGTACCTGCAGCACGTGCGGCTCCGGTACGCGCACCGGGACCTGCTCGCCGCCGACCCGGCGACCACCACCGTCGAGGCCGTCGCGCACCGGTGGGGGTTCACCCACCGCGGCCGGTTCGCGGCCCGGTACCGGGAGCGCTACGGCGTCCCGCCGGCCGAGACGCTGCGGCGGCGGCCGTGACTCCCGTGTCGTAAACCCGGGACGCACCGCCCGGCCGCCCCACGCCAGGGCCGGCCGCTGCGGGGAGTCGGGCAGTGCGGGGTCCGGAGCTCAGACGGTCTCGGGCACCCGCAGGTGGGCGAAGACCATCTCCATCTCCGCGACGTCGAGGATGTCGACGCCCATCGTCCTGACGCTCTCCTCCCGCAGCATGCGGGCCTGCTCCCGGGACTGCTCGAGGGCGGCGCGGCTGGCGAACACCGCCGTGCCCACGGCGCGGCCGCTCTCGCGGTCGACCAGCATGCTGAGGCTGCAGAAGCCGGGCATCTCCTGGATGCGCGGCATGATCCGGGTCCGGTACATGTCGAGCAGCTCGTCGACCCGACTCGGGTCGGCGCGCAGCCAGGTGACCCGGCAGCAGGCGCCGTCGGGAGCCTGGTGGTCGCGGTGCAGGACGGCGATCTCCCACTCGCGGACCTCCGGCTCGCGGGCGCCGGCCCCGAAGCGGTCGACCATCGCCTCGCGCATGGGGTGCACGTGCTGGTTGCTGGCCTGCATGGACTCCTTGTCCGCCCAGGCCGAGGTGGCGATGTACATGCCGCTCTCGCGGTCGCACATCATGGACAGCCCGATACAGCCGTCCATGTCGCGCATCGCCGGCCAGACCTCGTCGGCCATGTAGGCGATGGCCTCGTCCATCGACGCGGGGAAGATCATCAGGGTGGTGGAACGGGCGTACATCTCCCGGCTCCTCTCGTTCCGTGCTGACACGGGGGAGCCTCCTCGCCGGGGACGGCGGACGACGGTGCCGAACGTCCCTCGCTACGTGCCTGTGGTGTCGTAGCCGGGCAGCCACCGGCGGACCTCGGCGTCGACGGCGACAGTGGCGCCGAGCGAGCACAGGACGCCGACCAGCTCGGCGGCCACCCGCTGCAGCAGCAGGTAGTGCGGCGGGACGGTCAGCCGGCGCTGGGTGCGGGCGGTGGCGCCGAGCGGGTCGGAGGCGCGGCGGGTCTGCTCCTGCATCCAGCCGCGGGTGAACCGGTACCGCTCGGTGCGGAGCGGCTGGAGGTAGGGGGCGAGCAGGTCTCGCAGCTGCTCCGGCGTGACCTTGGCCGGGTCGACGAGGTGGGCGTCGGCGGCGATGCGGTGGAGGGTGGCGGCGTCGCCGTCCCGGCCGGCGGCGAGCAGGGGGCCGAGGCGGTCGGGCCAGCCGTGCGGCATGGCCTGCGTCGAGCCGAAGTCGAGGACGCCGAGCCGCCGGTCGGGCAGCAGCCGGAAGTTGCCGGGGTGCGGGTCGCCGTGGACCCGGTGGGCCCTGGCCGGCCCGGAGGCCAGGAGGCGGACGAGGAGCTGGCCGGCGCGGTCGCGGTCGTCCTGGGTGCCGTCGGCGATGACGCGGGAGAGGGGAGTGCCGCCGATCCACTCGCTGACCAGCACCTGGTGCTGGACTGCTTCGACGTCGGGGACGGCGATGTCCGGGTCGCCGCGGTAGGCGTCGGCGAAGGCCTGCTGTGCCTCGGCCTCGTGCGTGTAGTCGGCCTCCTCGATGAGGCGTTCGCGCAGCTCGGAGAACAGCTCCCGGACGTCGAGGCTGGGTGCGGCGGCCTTTATGACCGGGGCGAGGACCTGGAGGGTGCCGAGGTCGGCGACGAGCGCCTCCGCGGCGCCGGGGTACTGGACCTTGACCGCCACCGGGGTGCCGTCTTCCCACGTGGCTCGGTGGACCTGGCCGATGCTGGCGGCGGCGACGGGGTGGTCGTCGAAGTCGCGTAGCTGTCGGCGCCAGTCGCGGCCGAGGGATTTGGCGAGCTGCTCGTGGACCCGCGCGGTCGGCATGGCCGGCGCCGCCTCCTGCAGCCGGACGAGCGTCTCGCGGTAGGGGCCGGCTAGCTGCTCGGGCAGGGCGGACTCCATGGCCGACAGCGCCTGGCCGACCTTCATGGCGCCGCCCTTGAGGTGGCCGAGCGTGGCGAACAACTGCTCGGCGGTGCGCTGCTGCACCTGCGCGGCGACGGCCTCGGCGGGCCGCCCGCCGATCCGCTTGCCGATCCCGACGGCCGTGCGCCCTGCGAACGCAGCCGGCAGCGCAGCGAGCCGCGCCGTCCGGGCCAGCCGGCCCCGCGTCGGCCCGCCGTCGTCGGGGGGTGTGGAGTCCACGGGCGACGCTAGCGCCGCGTGGCCCTGGCGCGACACCTCGAGGCGGCCCGCTCGGATCAGGCGTGCTGGATCAGGCTGGGTCGCGGGGCTGGCTACTAGGCCTCGTCGTCGGAATGCGTCAAGCACTTCACCCGATCCTGCTGCTGCATTGATGAAGGCGGCTACCAACGGCCGCCGGGCGACACGCGACTGTATGGGGGGGTGTTCGAAGGGTCGTTCGGCATCCCGCAGACTCACTCGCATGCAGCAGCTCGAGGCGCACGAAGTTCCACTGCACAAGATCTTCAGCAGTGACTACGACTTCCGAATCCCCGACTATCAGCGCCCGTACGCCTGGCAGGTCGAGCAGGCCGCGCAGCTGCTGGAGGACCTCGTGGAGGCGCTCGACCGAGGCGACGACGAACCCTACTTCCTCGGCTCAGTGGTCCTGGTCAAGCGCAGGGAGTCCTCGGACGCCGAGGTCATTGACGGGCAGCAGCGACTCACGACGCTGACAATCTTGCTCGCCGTCCTCAGGGATCTGACTGATGACGAAGCTCTGCGGCGGGACCTCGAGACCATGCTGGTGGAGCCCGGTAACCGGATTCGCAGCTTGGCGCCGAAACCGCGGCTAACCCTGCGGGCTCGCGATGCCGGCTTCTTTCGGACAAACGTCCAGACGACCAGTTCGATCGCCTCGCTGCTCGAGGTCAAGACCGATGCCATGACGACTGACGCGCAGAAGGCCGTGCAGGCCAACGCGAGGGCATTCCGTCAGCGCCTGGCCGACTGGTCGGAGGACCGCCGTCTGGCACTGGTCGGCATGCTCAGCGAGCGGACCTTCCTCGTCGTGGTGAGCACACCGGACCTCGACAGTGCACATCGGATCTTCAGCGTCATGAACGCCCGCGGCCTCGACCTGTCACCGGCAGACATCTTCAAGTCGTTGATCATCGGAGAGCTGCCTGACAAGGTCTCGAGCGAGTACGCAACGAAGTGGGAGAACGCCGAGGAGTCGCTCGGGCGTGACGACTTCGCTGATCTCTTTCTGCACCTCCGGATGGTCTTCTCTCAGGAGCGCGCCCGGAGGGAACTGCTCAAGGAGTTTCCGGAGCAGGTGCTCTTCCAGTTCAAGGGCCGAGCTGCGGAATTCGTCGACGACGTTCTCCTGCCCTACGCGAGCGCATACCAGCAGATGCGCGACCTGTCATACACGGCGAGCGAGGGTGCCGAGAGGGTCAACCGCTGGTTCAAGCGACTGGCTCAGATCGACAACAACGACTGGCGCCCGCCAGCGCTGTGGGCGCTGCGTCATCACGGCGACGACCCGGAGTGGCTCGACGCCTTCCTGCGCAAGCTCGAGCGGTTGGCCGCCAGCATGCTGGTTCGGCGCGTCTATGCGACGCCTCGCGCGCAGCGCTATGCCGACCTTCTCAAGGACCTCGTCAAGGTCGGGCTGGATGCGCCGGCCTTTGAGCTGGACGAGCAGGAACGAGCCGACACGATTCGCCGGCTGCAGGGAGAGATCTACCTCGTGACGGCGGTGCGCAAGTACGTGCTTCTGCGTCTGGACGAGAAGCTCGCCAACGTGCCGGGAGTGTCTTACGACCACAAGATCATCACGGTCGAGCACGTGCTTCCCCAGAACCCCGCTCGGGGCTCCGAGTGGTTGGAAAACTTCACGGAGGAAGAGCGGTCTGTGTGGACGCATCGGCTCGCCAACCTCGTACTGCTGAACCGGGCAAAGAACGCGGCCGCGCAAAATTTCGACTTCGCCACCAAGAAGGACAAGTACTTCACCGGGAAGAGTGGCGTGGCCCCCTTTGCCCTGACCATCGGCGTCCTCAATCACGACAAGTGGACTCCTGAGATGCTCGAGGAGCGTCAGGAGGAGCTTCTCGAGACACTGGTTGAAGAGTGGGACCTTGGAGCAAAGCTCTTCCTCCTCGAGTAGGCTAATTCGCGCCGTCAGCAACGCTGTGTGCTTCGGGCGTGGTCGGGTCAGAGGAGGCTGAGGGCTGGCCTGCGAGCCAACGCTGTGTGCTGTCCCGCCTCTGGTCTGTTGGCGCCCAAGTCCCTTCTTGATGCATCACGCGCATGTGCTCGTCTGTCTGGATTGGCTTCACCAATCGCCGCAGGTCCGCAGAGGACGCCCGTCCAGACTGGGTCGCTGGTGGTGCGGCGTGGCGCGGTGCATGTACATGACCCGCCACGCTTCACAGGGGCGTCGCCTGGATCCTGGGTCCTCGGCGGCAACCTTGGTGGTACGTCGGCGGAAATTTCTCGACTGACCTCGCCATGAGCGTTGAGTCACCGACGGCACGCGCCACGCCTGTGTGAGTCCGCGTCGCGCACGTCCGGTGACGCTGTTGATTGACCCAGCTGCCTAGTCCTCTGAACCGTTGGCCTCGCACGTCGAGGAGGCGGCCATGGATGGCACTCGCATCGACACGGGGACAGAGGCGGTCAGCTGGCGTCGGCCGGCTGTAGGGCGCTCTGATCGAGCGCTCACGCTTGGCCATCAGGATCCGGAAGTTTCGGGCCTCCGGTGGCGAAAACGAGACAGTCGGCCGGCCGCGTAGCGCGCGGCCAGGCCATGAGCTCGGCCGCTGTCGCGCGTCCGAGTTCGCCGAGGGGTGGCGATCCAGGCTCCCTCGGCGACGGCGCCGCGTCCGTCCCCCCAGGGCCAGGAGTTCTCAGGCGCTCGGCTGACCGGAAGGTCACGAATCTGCCGTCACCGAACGGCAAGACGGCCAAGATCGCGAACAGTTTCGGCCTCCCGGCCGGACGTCAGTTCTCGTGTCCTGGCGCCACGGTGACGTGCGAGCGTGTCTGCTATGCGGGCAAGCTCGAGAAGCTCTACAAGGGCGTCCTGGATGTCTTGACCGGCAACATGCAGGCGCTCGCCGGGCTTGATCGGTTGGGCATGGCCCGACTTCTGGCTGACATGATCGACGGCTTCCGGGCGGACTGCGACCGAGCCGAGAAGCGCGGCGCCAAGGTGCCGCGTGACTTCCGGATCCACTGGGACGGCGACTTCTTCTCGGTGGCCTACGCGCAGGCCTGGGCCGACGTGATCCGGGCCAGTCCTGATATCAGGTTCTGGGTGTACACGCGGAGCTTCGACCCCTCGGCGCTCGACGTGCTGCCCGTCCTCGCCGGCCTGACGAACCTCTCGGTGTACCTGTCCGTCGATCCGGACAACCTGGCGGCGGCGAAAAATGCTCGAAGGCGTCATCCCTGGGTGCGGTGGGCCTACTTGGCTGAGACGTTCGCCGATGGGCGAGCGGATCTGGCCGCCCTGCCCAGCAAGCGCTATCCGTGCCCCGAGAACGGACGCCGGATACCGTTGATCGCTGAGAAGGGGTCTGCCTGCATCCGCTGTGGGATCTGTCCGAGCGGCCGGGGCGACGTCGTCTTCTCGATCGCCAAGCGGTGAACGGCGTTCGTCGATCTCAGGTTGTGAGGACCCTGATGCCGGTCAGGGCTGCCCTGGCCCGAGAAGGCCCACCTTGGTCAAGGCCGACCGCATGTCCGGGGCTGACACGGTATGGCCGTGTTCGAGACTTTTTAGGACGACATCGCGGTCGCTGACTCTGTCCACATGAAACGTCGAGAGATTTCTGCAAGTCGGACAGTCTTTGGATACGAGGAGTGGGCGCAGTAGATGTAGTCGTTCGTTGGGATCCTTGATGTAAAGACTCCCGGCCTCGAGGTCCGGGCGAGTGACCTGAATCGATCTCTTAGGCACCACGGGATGGTCTCCCATCAGTGAGCGGGCCTCCGCCTCACCCGAGGCTGCCAAAGAATCCCATCGTGTAGGGCCCAGCAACAAGAGAGGAACGTCTGCCGCGAACTCCGCAGCTTGGAGTATGGTCATGAGATCCTGCGTGGCCTCGGCGCATGCCTGAGGGAGGTCGTGGGGATCAACGCGCCTGATGTGCGCCTCGTCATTGCGACGCTGACTGAGACGCCGCTGCGCATCCCTCACGCCCACCGCTCCAAGAAAGCCTTGCAGCTCGCCGAGCTGAAAATCTTCGTCGAGGGCCCGAAACCGCTTGCCCGTGACCTCTTGAAGGATTGCCACCCAGTCACCCATCGTTGGACCTTGGCCGATGGCGAACTTCTTCTGCAGGTCTGGAAGGTGGCTCATTTGGATGCCGGCCGAGCGTGCAGCCGCAAGCGCGACGCACGCCAGGTAGGCCAGGAGCACCTCGGCGGCCTCCAGGATGCTGCGGTATCCCTCTGATGTCGGCCCGTCGGACAATGCGGCCTCGGCCACCCGCCATCGGTAGGCAATTGGGTGTGGGAACCGCGTGCGGATTTGATAGCTGAAGTTCTCGGTCAGGGCCGCTGCGTCGATGCGCCATCGCATGACGCGACTGGATCGCTGAACGCGATCTCGGGCCTTCTTGGCATCCGGTTCATCGAAGATGGAGCCGAGCAAGTCCGCCGCCTCGTGGCTCCACTCGGCGGCACGGCCTTCTGCCATCTGGACGGCCGCTAGAGCTGCCGTCATCTTCTCGTCCGGCACAGGCACATGCAGGGATGTGAGGACCGTCGGTGTGAGGCGTACATGGCCGTTCAATTCCGTGCCTTGAGCCAGCCGTGCGGCCTGCGGAGACGCCAGATATCGAAGGACGAAGTCCTTCGTGACGGGTGGAATGTCCGGGCGTAGGCGCAGCGCGTGAACGGTAGGGCTCGCGGCGAGCGGTAGGTCCTCCTCCGCCACCTGGGTCAGGACGAACCCGCCCTTCATTCGTGGTGCGGAGATGGCGCGGATCACGACGTCCCCGGCACGCAGTTGTCGATCCGGGGGCACAGCAACCCATGTCGACGTCTCGTCGTCAAGGACAATGCCGTCGGAACGGATGTCTCGGCCGGTCAAGACACGAGCTGCGTCCGGATCACTTCTCGATACCTGGTGTCTGTTCCTGGGGAGAAGTGACGCCTGAGGCACTATTTCGAACAGGTCCTTGATGGGCACCGTCGAACCGAAGTTTGCTAGATCATTGCGGAGGGCGGCCAAACGGGGGTCGTGTCGAGCGAAACCCAGGCGAGCGGGAGGCGGTGGCATCTGCCGAAGGACGTAGCCGAACTCGCTCGTGCCACCCTTCATTTTCTTAAGTCGCCTGAGATCTGCGGCTATCCCGGCAAGGCCGGCTTCGGCCGAGAGATCGGTGGGAACCTCGAACAATCGGATCGGCCCATGCGCGTCGGCGACGGGCCTCAGTGCTGTCAGCGCCAGGACGAATTGCGGATGCACGCCGGGTATGAGGCCTCGGACGTAGACCGTCAACTCCGGAGTCCACTTCGCGAGGAGCTCGGTGCGAAAGTGAGCATCGCGACTGGAGTCCAGATCTGGGCCGGGCAGCGCCATCAGCAAGGGATGGAACCCCCGATCCGGGCGACATTCGAGCAGCTGCTCCTGGTAGGGAGACAACTGACCGCTCCGAGCTGACTCCCAGGAAGGGAGAACCACCACCGGTCTGCTCGGCAGTTGGGAATCCACGACGGCCGGGATGTCGTGGTTGGAGGTCACTACACGGATCGCCCAGTGCTGCGGTACGGGTGGAGGAGTCCACGAATTCGTCGGAGGTGGGACGACCAGCAGAAGCGGAGACGCGCCGACATCGTGGCTGGTCATCTCCGCCATCAGATCCCAGAAGAGTTCAGGGAAGGCATGAGCAGCAGGGACGCCACCTCCGGCCCCTGCAGCGATGGGCGATCCTTCCGTCACAACTACGTGGCCTCCTCAGGCAACGTTCGTCAAGGCGGGGGCGAGATGACTGCTCATGCCCTGACCGGCCTTCAATTGCTGGGCAGGAACGGCGAAGCGGAGCCGTGCCACGTGACGACGAGCTCGTCCCGAGCACGCGATGAGGCGACGTAGAGCAGGAGCCGCTCACGCACCACGGCGTCACCGCGGTCGTCGTCCGGGTACTGGCCGACGACCCGCCCGGCCGGGACCTGGCTCTCGTCCACCCCGGCCAGCACGACCTTCCGGAACTCCAGCCCCTTGGCCCGGTGCATCGTCAGCAGCGAAGGCGCCGGAGTGGTCCGGGATCGCCGGCCCTCCACCGTCTGCACGGTGACCTGCCGGTCGGCCAAGCCGCGCTGCACGAGGTCGCGGACCGCAGCACTGCGCACCAGCACGGCGAGGCTGGACGGCTCGACGTCTGGTTCGGCCAGCCAGCCCTTCAGGACGTCGGCGATCTCGTCCAGCTCCGCGGAGAGCGACGGTGCAGGCAGAAGCCGGGGTCGAGGGCCGCGGAGCGGGGAACGGTAGCCGCTGACGTCCTCGCCCTCACCCTCCAGGTCGGTCACCTCGGCGCCTTCCAGGACACCGACGGCGAACCGGAGGTTCTGAGCAGTCGTCCGGTAGTTCAGCGTCAGGCGCCGGGAACGGCCCTGGATGTTGATGCCGAGCCGGCCGAGGACGACCTTCTCCCCGTAGATCCGCTGGTGCGAGTCCTCGCAGATGAACAGATCGTTCGAGCCCGAGGGGACGAGTGACCGCAGCAGTCGCCAGTGACCGGTGTGCAGGTCCTGGGCTTCGTCCACGATGACGTGGTCGGCGAGACCCTCCGGCCTGGCCTGGGTGACCGCGGCCGATGCGAGGGCGGCCAGCTCGGCGAAGGTCGCCTTGCCCTCCATGGACAGCCGGCGCCGGTAGGCCTCGACGACCGACCACACGCCCAGTCGCTCTGCGCGGCTCAGCCGCACACCACGACCGGTCCGCGGGACACGCGCGTACTCCTCCCGCGTGGTGACCCCGTTCCCGAGGATCACCGACCGGTACTCGGCGGTGAGGAAGGTCGGGGTTTTCAGGTGCGGCGGCAGGGTCTGCCCGGCCGTCGCTACGGACTCCTCCCAGAGCTGCCGGTCCTCGCTGTCCCGCAGCGCCAGCTCACCCTGCAGCGACAGGGATCCGACGTGGGTCGACACCGCTCGCAGTGCTCGATCGCCTGCCTTCGCCAGTGCCTCGCGCGCCAGCTTGTCGACGCCGACGACGTGGACTCCCGGGGCTCCCAACTCCGAGGCCAGGGCCAGCTCGGGATCCAGTTCGTTCAGGCCGGCGCGGAGGCTGTCGGCGAGCGTCGTCGTGTAGGTAGTCAGGACGATGCGGGCGTTCGGGTTCTGGCGCGCCAGGAAGTGGGCTCTGTGGAGGGCGACGACGGTCTTCCCCGTGCCCGCCCCACCGCTCAAGCGGAACGCGCCGCGGTACGTGTCCCGGTAGGCGTACGCCCGCTGGTCCGGGTGCAGGAAGACGCGCCATGCGGCGAACGAGCCGGACAGCACCTGGGTGAGCTGGTCGTCGTCGACGATGGTCACGAACTCCATCTGCGATGCGGGGTGGCTGAGGGCCCGCTCGACCCGCTCGGCTTCGGTGACCGGATCGGCAGCCGCGCCGGGCTCGGTGCCGACCGCCTCGGCGGACTCCCGGAGCGCAGCGGCGATGTCCTTGGGCGCGGTCCCGGTCGCCAGTTGCAGCAGAGCGTCCGCCTGCCATGCGGGCGCATCCGCGGCTAGGGACAGGAGAGCGTCCTCGTCGCCGGCCGTGACCGCCGCCTCCGCGAGGGGCGCGGGCAGGCCCAGGACGTCGGTCAGCTCCGAGGTCTTGAAGCCGGACAGCGGACCGGGGAGGTCGTCCTCGACACGAGGCCGGACGACGGGCTGTGGCTCCGGGGCGGTGACGACGGCTTCCTCGTCGAAGAACTCCAGGACGCCGTTCACGGGGTTGACCCGGAGCGTTAGCCGTGCTGCCAGCCGGTTGGCCTCGTCGTGCTTCTTGATGGCCGCGAGCACGAAGTTCGGCTCCGGCTGCTCGGCGACGAGGAACAGCACCGCCCGGTAGTTGTCGTTGACCCGGCCGGTCCGCACGCGACTGTCCCGCGACCCGTTGATGGGCTCGATGTGCAGGCCTGGGACGGTGTGGTCCGTCATCAGCTTGTGCAGGAACTCCCACGCGCGTGGGCGCAGCGACCCGTCGACGTCGAGGTCCTTGGTGAACTGCTTGGACATGATCACATTGGCCATCGGGTCACTCCTGTCCGGCGCTGGGGGCACCCAGCAGCTCTGTGATCGCGTCGACGTCGGTGGGTGCAACCGTCCACGAGCTGTCGACGGGCTCGTCCGACTCGTCCAGCCGGACGCAGACCTTCGCGTCCGGCCACGCGAGGTCCAACGGGGTCCCGTCGTCCGTCTCGAAGCCCTGCTCAGGCACGGGCACGCCTGCGGTAGCGAGTCGGCGGAGCAGAGCCCGCTCGGCATCGGTCAACGCCCCGTCGATCAGAGCCTGCCAGGCCGGAGCGACGTGGCCCTCGGTCTCGACCATTGGCGCGTCCATCGTCGGGGTGACCGAGCCGCCGATCACCTGCGACAGCGCCGCGATGGTCATCGGCTGGTCGGCGAACCCGAAGACGTTGGACAGTCGGAGCCACTCCCGCCACGCATCCTGCCCAGCGGGCTTCTCCAGCCGGTCGTCCCGGTCGTCGACGACGAGAGCGGTGTGCAGACCGAGTGGTGCCGAGACCAGTGCCGCAGTGAGCGCGAGGCTTCCGCCCTGGCACCACGACCAGCCGGCCAGCGGCCCCATCAGGTCTCCGACGGTCGGCTCGCCGCACAGGACGTCGCTCGCCGCGGTCACGAGTTGCTTCGCGAAGAGCCGGAAGCGCCGAGCGCTCGGCAGCGCCCCGAAGGCGAGAGCCGCCCGGTCGGCCAGCTTCGACCAGGCATCGGGATCAGGAGTCCGGATCCAGGCCAGCAGCTGACTGACGGCGTCGTCCCTCAGCAGCGACTCGGGAGCCGACCCGGGCAGCAGCTTCGACCGCAGCATCGCCAGCGACTGGTCGGTCAAGGCTCCGAGCGGCGGCGCAGGCGTGCCCGCGGCGAGCGCCTCGAAGCGGTCCAGATCCTTGGATGTGATCGCCCAGACCACCTTGCCCTGGTCCCGGAGAGCCGCCCGCTTCTCCGCGTCATCCCGCACCCGGTTGTGCTCGGCAGAGGCGTGGAACAGCGCGCCGTCGGTGAAGATGCAGACCTCGGGCACGGTCGGGTCCTGCGTGCTGAGCACGAAGTCCGGCTTGACGTTGCCGAGCGGCACCTGAGGACGCATCGTCCAGCGGCGGTGCGAGCCGGACAGCGCGAACTCGACGAGCGTTCCGTCCGGCTGCGGCTTCTGCCGCACCGACGCACCCTGGGCGGCGAGCGCACCGCAGAGCGCGTCCCGGAATCGCTGCTCGAGGTGGCTCTCCGGCGACGGCGGCGGGACGTCGGCGATGGACTTGGCCTGCACCGGCTGCCAGGCGTGCGGGGCGGCTTCCCCGAGCGGGGCGACCAGCCCGAGGATCTCCGCGAGCAGTTGAGCGGCCCGGGCCCGGGAGGTCTTGTCCACCTGCCCGGGGTGGACGAACGGCAGCAGGCACCGGTGGCAGGCCAGCTTGCCCTCGGCGGCGCAGGGGCAGTTCTCGACGACGTCCAGAGCCGCCTGGAGCAGCTCCCGGACCCGGTCCGGGCGGGCGAAGTCGGCCAGGTATCCGGTGCCACCGGGGACGGTGTCGTGCAGGAGCAGCGCGACGCGGTCCACGCCGCCGACCGGTGCGTGGACGTCGACGACGTCCAGGTGGTCCGGATCGCCGCCGATCACCTCGCGCAGACCGAGCAGCAGCGCCGCGCGGAAGGAGACCGCGGCGAAGTGGTCGGTCGTGTACTGCGGCGGCACGAGCATCCGCACGGCCTGGGTTCGGAGCGTCCGGCCGAGCGCGATCTCCCGCCACTCGATGTCGAGGTCACGACGGTGGGGGCACCAGCCCCGGTGCCGTGCGTCCTGCTCCTCGCGACGCTGGGCGGCGGGCGTGACACCACAGCCGGGGCAGACCCGGAACAGCGGTGTCTTCACGTCGAAGCCGGCGATGCTGCGATCGCGCCCCGACTCCCGGGTCCGGCCCAGGTTGAGCCAGCGGATCTCGGTCGCCCGGATGTACTCGGCGCCGAACGGGAAGTCGGCGAGGTGCCAGGCTTCGGTGATGTCCGCCGGGTCGATGTCTGCCGCGGTGACCGTCGCGAACTGCTCGCGCTCGCGGTCGTCGAGGGCGTCGGTGATGGTGGCCTCGTCGCGGGAGACCTGGGCCGAGACCCGCTCCAGGGGAAGCACCTGCAGCCGCTGCCCGGTGTCCTGGATCGCCGCGTCCCCGCACCGCGGGCAAGCGGTCACTGACACCGTCCCGTTGGCGCCCCAGCCGCACCGGGCGCAGAGCACCCAGTCCTGGACGTGGTCGGTCCCGGTGCTGGCGAGGTCGACGGCGTCGATGCGGGCCGCGATGCCCTGCGCGTAGAAGGTCGAGCCGGGCGCGAACTCGGTGAGCGCGATCCGGCTGCCGCGCTGGTAGCTGCGCGGCTCGTCGTGGTACTCCTCGGTCTCCTGGTCGAACCACCGGACGGCGACGTCCAGCGTCACCGTGTCGTCGAGGAGTGTGTAGTTCGGGAGGACACCGCGCTCCTCCAGCGCCTGCACCCAGTGCTGCGAGACCAGCTCCTGACGGCGCTTGCGCAGAGCCGAGAGCTCGGCCTTGGTGCTCCGCCACAGCTGCTTGTCCTCGTCGGTCGCCGCCGGCTGATTCGCCCGCTCCGTCAGCTCGACCAGCGCATCCTGGGCTCGGGTGATCCGCTCGCCGAGTTCGGTCCGCTCCTTGCGCCACCCGTCGACGGCCCGGTACCACAGGGCCTCGAGGCCGCTGACCTCGTCCGAGCCGATGCCCACGCCGGCCCAGCGACGCAGGTCCTCGGCGGTGTCGGGACGCACACCGTCACCGAACTGTGCCAGGAACTCGACGACGTACTCGGCCGCGTGAGCCCGGGCGTCGGTGAGCAGCCGGCCGGTCCAGGAGTCGGCCTCCCAGGTCTCGAGCACGGCCGGCGTCGTCAGCCGCGCCGAGGGAGCCATGGGGTCGGCTGCCTGGCGGTCGACGAGGTGCGCGACGTACTGGCGGCGCAGAATCTCGACCGCGTCCAGGTAGGTCGCCGGCGGGCGGACGTCGCCGTCGATGACCGACAGCGGTTCGGCCCAGCGGGGGAGGTTGGTGCCCCGCGCGGGGACGTAGGCGAGGACCAGGGCGTTGCCGGTCCGGCGGCCGGCGCGGCCGATGCGCTGCTGGTACCCGGCCACGGACTTCGGTAGGGACGACAGCATGACCGTCGACAGGTCGCCGATGTCGATGCCCAGCTCGAGGGTGGGCGTGGCGACGAGGACATTCGGGTCGCCGGGCAGCTCGTCCCGGCGGAAGGCCTGCTCCCGCTGCAGCCGCGTGTCGTCAGGCAAGAGGCTGGTGTGCTCGGCGGCGACCACGCGCCTGGCCTGGGGGCTGGCGTAGAGGGTCCGGTAGTAGTCGTCACCCCGTCGGTCCCGGCCGAGACGTCCGGTGCAGCCGGCGCGCACGCAGGGCGCGCCGTCCAGCTCGTCGACGACCTGTGTGGTCCCCGGGACGGCGGTGTGGCAGACCGGGCACCGGAGCAGGTGCTCACCCGAGCGGAGGGCCTCTTCGGACGGCACGGTCACTGCGACGTTCTGCGGCGGCAGTGCCCAGATGCGGGCACCGCCGTTGCTGGTGACCGCCGTCAGGGTGCCGGCGTCGACGAGGACGTCGAGCAGGTGGCGGGTGACCACCGCACCGTCGTTGGGGCTGATGTCGAGACAGGAGGAGGCCCAGCGGGCGTACCAGGAACGCCCTCCGCTGATCGATGCCAGCAGCTCGGAGCCCTTCGCCGTGGTGGGGAAGGCAGGGGCGCCCCGGCCGGACGGGAAGGCCGGCATGCCGCCGGCCCGGTCCCGGCCACCCCAGATCCGCCACCGGTTGCCGTCGGCAGCCAGGTATGCGTCGAGCCACGGATGGTGGATGCCGCCCTGACTGCGGATGCGGTCGAGCACGCCGCGGACCCACCACACCAGGCTGGTGCCGCGGCCGGCCGCCCAGGAGCCGTCGAGGCCGGGGGAGAGCGCGTGTCGCTGGACGGCGGCGTCGAGCGCAGCAGCGCCGAGGCCTCGGACGTCGTCAGTGCCTCCGGCGAGCACCTCGGCGACTGCGCTGCCGGTGAGCTCCAGCGTGCGGCCCAGGCGCGCGTTGAGCCCGAACTCCAGGGCGATGTCGAAGGCCAGCCGCTTGGCGACCCGCCGACGGGCCCGCTCGACCTCGGCGTCCGAGGCGTCGGGGTCGAGGAATGGCTTGAAGTTCCTGTCGCCGACGAGTGCCGGCGGGACGAGGACGTGTCGTCGGTGGAGGTCGTCGCCCGCAGCGGAGATGACCCCATCGGCGAGCTGGGGCAACGTCGACCGATCCTCGGTCAGGGCAGTCCGCAGTGCGCCGCGGAAGGTCAGCGTGTGGGAACGGGCTTGCACGAACCCGGCTCGGTGGGCGGCGTCCTGGACGCTGTCGGTGAACAGCAGCGTCTTCTTCTCCGCGCGCTCGAGGTGCTCGCTGGCGAACACGCTGGACAGCGACACCGACGCCAGGGTGGCGATCCCGCTGCCGAGGAAGCGGATGCCGTTCTCCCGCTCGCATGCGGGGCAGACGTCTCGCTGGTCGGGGGTGCGGCGATCGGCGTGGTCATCGTCGCCGTTGACCAGCACCGGGACGATCGGGTTCTCCTCCATGGAGGCGACGTCGAGGTCCGGCGGACCGGTCAGCAGCTCCCGGTTCTTGGTGTCGAACCACATCAGCCCCGAGGCCGCGTTGCCGCTCTCCAGATCGGCCGCCTCGCCGGGCGCGAACAGCAGCGACCGGACGCGCCGGTTCTCGCGGACGGCCTCGGCACGGATGCTCGACGCGTCGGTCTCGACGGAGTGGCCGGTGGGGGCGATGAGCACTCGCCAACCCGATCGTCCGCAGAAGCGGCAGTAGATCGCCGGCAGGTAGAGCTGGCCGCCGGTGTCGACGCCGTCGTCGGTCCATCGGAAGCGCGGCGTGTTGTCGGCGAGGCGCTCGACCCGGCTGACCTCGCGGACCCACAGCTGCACGTCCGTGGAGAGGAACCGGGGGCCGGCGCCGGCCTGAGTCATCCCGACCCGGGCCAGGCTCAGCAGCCCGAGGAGGGCGTCGAGGAGCAGGACGCCGTCCTCGTTGGCGGGGCTGCGGTCGGTGGGAAAGAGCCGGCGGGCGAGGTCGGCGACGTCGCTGGGGGTGGTGGCGAGCCGCAGCAGCTGCTTGGTGAGGTCGTGGTGGGTGAGCAGCCAGCCGAGCTCACCGTGGCCGCTGAGGCCGTGGACGAGGTGCTGCGCGTCCTCGTCGTTGAGGTCGTTGAGGTGCTCTCCCCGCTTGGGCTGCTCCACGAAGAGCTCGCGGATGAGCGCCCTGATGATCTCGTCCGGGGTGGTCGCCTGGCGAAGTTCAGCAGCGACCCTGGGCAGGTCGAGGTAGCCGCGCGGGCGGGTGACACCAGGGCGTCTGTCCGAGGCCTCCCGCTCAGCCAGCCACTCCTCGGGCGTCACGCGGTCCTCGGCGACGATGGCATCTGGCTCGATCTCGCGGCCGAAGACGGTGGCGGCGAAGGCCAAGAGGGCACTCGGGTCACCGCTGCCCAGGGTGGCCGACGTGGCCACTGGAACGATGTCGCCGAGCGGCCGGCCCGGCTCGTCGACGCCGAGGACCAGCCCCAAGCGCCGGAGCAGCATCGCGACGTCGGTCCCCTGGGCGCCGTCGTAGGTGTGGAACTCGTCGAGGACCAGGTAGCGCAGGCTCTCGGGGGACAGCTGCCACAGTGGGGCGTCCGCCGGACGCAGGAGCAACTGGTCGAGCATCTTGTAGTTGGTGAGCAGGATGTCCGGCGGATCGGACTGCATGACCGCGCGGTCGGTGATCAGCCCGTCCTGGGTCACCCGGGTGCTCGGCGTGTTCTTGTCACCGGTGTAGAGGCCCGCGGTCACGTCGGACAGGCGGGGGTCGCGGGTGATGAGCTTGGCCAGTCGACCGGCCTGGTCGTTGGCCAGCGCGTTCATCGGGTAGAGGACCAGCGCCTTGATGCCGCGCTGCCCGGCCCGGCGTGCCCGCAGGACGTGGTCGAGGATCGGGACGAGGAACGACTCCGTCTTCCCGGAGCCGGTCCCGGTCGTGACGATGGTCGGCCGCGGATCGCCGTGCTTGGACGTCAGCCGGGAGAAGGCCACGGCCTGGTGCCGGTAGGGCGCAAAGCCCTCCGGATACCAGTCCAGCGGCGCTGCCCAGTCCTCGTCGGCCGGCCGGAAGGGCAGCCGCAATCGGACGTACGGTCCGCGGAAGATGCCCTCCTGCGGGTCAGTGAGGAAGTCCTGCAGCGCGATGCGGACCTCATCGTCGGCGAGGGCGAAGGTCGTGCCGAGGTAGTCGATCAAGGCACGCCGAAGGTCCGCCGCCTGCAACGAGGGCAGCAATGAAGTCATCGCCCAGTGACCCGCCGCTCATTGGTGCGCGGAAGGATCTTGGTCAGCTCTGTCGTCCTTTCGAGGAAGGTCACCGACGACCGTCCTCGGACATTGCGTCAGCCGCGATGGCCGCAAAGTGCGCGTGAGCAGCGCGGAGGTCTGTTTCGCGGTCAACTGCCGTGAAGGGAAGGCCGTACACCTTGCCGTCGAGCATCCGAGCCGCCTCGGGCAAGGTGCCGGAGCTAGCCCGGTACGCCTTGACGACCTCGCGGGGAACCTGCCGACCGTTGTTGTCAAACAGCGCTTCCCGCTCATAACTTTGAAGGACCGGGAATTGTGTGCGGTAGATCGTCGCCAGCTCATCGGCAGTGATGCCGAGCATCACCGCGACGATCGAGTCGATCTCGACGAGAGCGCGTCGTCGATCAGAGTCGCGGCGAAGCGCAGTGTCCCATGACCAGTCGTGACCGACATCTCCTATGGCAACATAGTCGGCACCAGCCGCGCCAACGCCCGCGCACCAGCGATCGTTGCGCCAGATTGGTGAGTAGAGCTCCTCCCAAAGAGGGGCGTACTCCTTGGTGAGTGCGTTGAGGCGGAGGGTTCTCAGCATCAACTCGTGCTCCAGTGGGTGTCCCTGGATATGCGGCAAGTGGGAAATGACGCCGATAGTTGCATCCGCAACACCGGCAACCTTGATCTGAAAATCGAGGATGATGGAGGCCCAGAAGCCTGCTGCTACAACTAGATCCACATGGGAGGGCAGGGTGAGGCTCTGCATTTGGTGCACATGCGTGGGTCCCGGTGGAATTAGAGCCGCATGCAGGCTCCGCACAGTGGCTGGGTCCACACGTCGACGCCATGCAAGTCGGAACTGCTCACTGCTGGACACGCCACTCCATCGCGGATAGTTGGCGTGAAAATCCTCAGAAGAAACGGCCCGCTGATAGTTGGTTCGAGGAATGAAATCCACGGAGATTTCTTCAAGGTTGATCGCGGTGTAGTCCTGTTGGTGCTTGGCCGTGGGGTTGGGCTGCTTGAAGAGAGGTGTCGCCACGCTGAGGTGTGGCCCCTGAAGGACTACGTCGCTCCAGTTCGGCGGAGTAGCGGAGCGAGCGACGAAGAAGCCACGCTTGCGGTCTTGGTCTTCTTCCCAGCCGCGAGTCCACTGCACTTCGACTGCGCCCAGTCGAGTAGATGCAGCCAATCGGTCTAGTGCGGCGGCGCTTGAGCGGTTAACGGGGTACAGCATCCGCGTCTCGGTGGCGGGGACGCTCGCCTCCTCTAGGAGGCGTGCCCAGCTCCTCAAGACTTCAATCGTGACAGTCTGGATCCGACCGAGATGGGGAGATGTGTCCCAATGGCCATCGGCGGACTTAATTCCTGGCTCTTCACCCCCGCCCTTGTGCTTCATTGACCGATCAATGGTGTCGGGGTGGTAAAGCCAGGTGGCTTGCTTGAAAGTTACCGCCGCCTGCTTTGCGCCATAGATGTGCAACCCGTACTGCCGCGTGTCATTGATCTCGGCAAAGAGCTTCATCTCGTTCCGGAATTGCCAATGTCGACGGAGTCGATGGTACGTCTCGCGGCGCAGAAGGCCGGCCGCCGACTCGGTGAAGTGGGATTCCGGATGGATCAAGCCGACGATCCCGGTGGGGGACATGGAACGCCACGTGCGCTCCATGAAGCAGCGGTAAAGATCTGGTTGTAGGCCGGTGAGCACCGGACGGTCAACATCGCTTCCCAGGTGCTCGTTGATTCCGGCCAGAGTGGCGCGCTCATCCAAGAATCGGTTGAGTGCGCCCTTCGCTGAGAGGGATCTCGCACGCCGAGTGGCCTTCGCGCTCTCGCTTGGCTTGGCACCTACCTGCCACCACGGGTCGTTATCTGCGAGAGCGGCTGCTTCGTCCCACCGGGGACGCACCCACGGAGGGTTCCCGACCTGGAGATCGAAGCCGCCGGACGCGAACACCGGCGCGAAGTCGAGTTCCCAGTGGAAGAAGCCCTGTTGTGCTGCGAGTTCGTCTGCGACCTGCAGCCACGGGTAGCGCTCCGTCGCCCAGTCGCTGGACCGGGCGCCCGCGAAGCCGATTTCCAGCTCCTCGGCCTGGTCCAGTTCATCCCAGCTCGTCTCGTCGCTGATCTCGATCTGGCCGACGGTGAACCTCTTACCGGTCGGGGCCTTGCCCTCTAGGCCGAGGATCGACTCCAGGGCGCCGAGCCAGTCCTGCCAGCTCGGCGGCTGGATGCGCTGACCGTCAAGAGTGCGTCGATCGGTGAGCGGCCAGAACCACAGTGCGCACCAGGCGTCCATGACGCGGCGGAGCCGGCGATACGCACCTTCGGGGTCGTTGAGCACTGCCTCGATCTGCTCCCGGGACACCGCGCCGGTGGCCTCGGGGAGGTCCTTGGCACCCCAGACCTCGATGTGCCGGCGGATCTCCGACTCAGCGATGGTGAGCCGGCGGAGAGTCAGCTGCCAGAGCTTCTCCACCCGGCGGGCCAGCGACACGAGCCGTGCCTGGTCCGGCTTCGACGGCGGCGTCCGCACGTCCTTCTGCCACTCTCGCAGCCGCTCACGGGCCTCCGGGGCGTACTGCTTGGCCTCGGCCGTGTCCGCACCGGTGCCCCACCCCTGGGCAGGGAGCAGGAAGTGGTGGATCCGGCCGGAGACGTCGACCGAGCCGTCCACCAGCGTGCACAGCGGCACGGCCTCGGGCACCGTGGCCAGCCACGCCTTCTTGGGCAGGTCACGGTTCGGCGAGTAGAAGGCCCGCCGGGCGCCGATCAGCGAGTTGCCGCGCCGCAGGTGCAGGCCGAACCAGGGCGCCTGCAGCGACGGGTCCATGGTGTCGAGCCACAGCGAGACCTCGGCCAGCTCAACCGCCGTCTCGTTGAGGTCGACGCCGTAGACCTGGTGCAGCGCCAGATAGGCCTTCACCTTCTGCATCTCGGTCGGGTAGCGGTCGGCCGGGATCTGCTCGCCGACCTCCTCCTGGCGCCGCTTGAGGTAGCGGTCGGCCAGCTGGCGGACCGCCTCGATGGCGAACGCACCCGAACCGAGGGCAGGCTCGCAGATGGTCAGCCGCAGCACGTCCGCCGCCGGCGTCTTGGTGTCGTTCTGGTCGAGCAGTTCCTCGAGGCTGTGGTGCACCACCGACCGGGTCAGCACTTCGGGGGTGTAGTACGACGCCGACTGCTGCCGTTCCCGGCCCGCGAGCCGGTAGACGAAGGTGCCCCGACGGTGCAGGACCGGCTTCGGCTCGCCGGTGATGGGATCCGGCGTCCGCACGAGGTGCTCGGGGTCGACGTCGTCCGCTCGCGTGACCGGCAGGACCCAGGTGCCCTTCTCCGGGTTGCCGTTCGGAGCGACCTCGTAGAGGTCCTCCTCGGCGAAGAACCCGGTGTAGCTCATCAGGCCCTCGTAAACCGCCCCGAGCTGGTTGATCCCGAGCTCCGCGTACGAGATGAAGCCGCGGTCACCGCCCTTCTTCGCCTTGCTCAGCAGCAGGTGCGAGAGCACGTGCTGGACGGCGTCGTTGCCGAGCTTCACCTCGTCGATGAGCGCGGTGGCCCGCTGGCCAAAGAGGTCGGCGCGCAGCGATCGGAACGCGAGCCCACGGCCGCTGGCATCAGCAGCAACCTCGTGGCCCCTGTCGATCAGCCGGAAGAGGAGCGCGAGCGACTCGTAGAGGTGGGTGCCGTGCTTGGCGCGGTCGGTAGTGAGCTGGGTGAGGGTCAGGTCGCGCAGCCGGTCGATCCCGTAGCCGGCGCGGTACTGCGGATCGGTCACCGGCAGGACGCCGAGCTCGGTCGACGTCTCCGCGTAGAGGACGAACAGGATCCGGTAGAGGAAGCGCAGCGACTGGCGGGTGAGGTCCCGGGCCAGCGCGGGCTCGCCCTCGATCGGCAGGCCCTCGGCTCGTCGGCGCCGGACGACCTCGTTGGCGATGATCTCGACCGACAGGCGGATGCCCTCGCGCAGGTCCTTCGAGACACCGACGGTGTGCTGCACCGACTCGGCGAGGATGTCGGCCCACAGGGTCGAGCCGTCAGGGCGGGGGAGGACCGTGTCCCGCCCGAGCAGGGCGACCGCATGGTCCAGCTCGCGGGCGCGCCTGGTGTCGCGCCGCTCGGCGACCAACCCGAGGTCGACGGCGAGCCAGCGGCCCTCCGGCCAGCGGGTGCGCTCGGCCAGAAGCGCCCAGCGGCCGGCCAGGACCAGGATGAACGGCGGCGCGTCGTCGGAGTGGAACAGCTCGGAGACGACCTTGCTGGTGGCTGCGACTGGCGCACCGTCGAGAGTGGCGGCCGCGAGCAGCCGGCCGGCTCCCGTGGCGTCGAGGACGTCCTCGACGCTCTGTGCCGGCCGCGCCTCGAGGATCACCAGGCTCACACCGGCCGAGCCGCGGAGCACTACCGCGCCTGGCACGGTCACCTCGGCTGCGCCCCGGGTCGTCGTCCACTCCTCTGGCTTCCCGGCGTACCCCAGCGCCTCCCGGACGACCGCATGCAGCTCGCCGGCTGCATCCGTATCGTCAGCGGTCAGCGTGCTGGTGGCTCGGGCGATGGTGGTCGCGGCCTTCTGCAGCCGGGAGCGGCTCGACGCGCGGCCCGCCTCTTCCTCCTCGTCCCAGGCAGTGCGCAGGGCGTTGACCTGGCCGAGGAAGGATCCGCTCCTGGCGTCGGTCGTCAGGTAGTGCTCGGAGATCCACTCCTCGCTGACGACGATCGAGTCGAACGACGGCATCAGGCCACCTCCACCGGCGCCGTTGCAGGGACCACGAGCAGCAGGGGACGGACCAGCTGCTGGCTCGCGGCGAGGGACTCGGCGATCTCGCGCTCGGCGACGATCCGCTTCTCGTGCTGGGTGAGCTTGCTGCGGGCAGCGCCGCTCAGACCGAGGTCGAGAGCAAGTTGCTGCCAGCCGTGCGAGCGGTCGCGGAAGGCCGCCAGGCGCTGCTCCAGCTCGGCCCGCTGCTGCTGCTCGGTGAGACTGAGAGGGCCTTCCGCCTTGTCCACTGCGGGAGGGATCAGGGCCTGCAGCTGCGGGGTGATCGGGACGCCGCCGGGGTTCGTGCCGCCGGCGCGCAGGCCGGTGGCGTCGAGGAACCCGAGGTCGGACTCGACCTGCGCGTAGCCCAGGGCCGGATCACTGTTCGGGAAGGCCACGGTCACGAACTGGCGGGAGACCACCTGGCCGCGACGGTTCATCAGCGTGGCCAGCAGGACGACGGTGGGGGCGTGGACGTCGCCGTAGGCGGTGAACACCTCGTTGCGGCCCAGGTCGGACAGCACCTTGTCGGCCACCCAGTCGAGAACCGGGTGCAGCGGGGACAGGTAGTGCGCTGCCGGCCAGATGGTCGTGCTCCCCTTGCCGCGTGCCGCCCGCAGGTGAGCGGTGCCGACCTCCGGCGTGGTGGCGAGGATCAGCCGCTGCTTGACCTTGTGGTCGCGCAGGTAGCCCTGGGGGAGGGCGTCCAGCCGGGCGCGGAGGTCGGCCGGGGGTGCGAGCTCGACGAGCCCCTGCTGCGGATAGGTCCGCCATCCGACCCCCGGCTGGAAGCGGGCGTCCGGGTCGTGCGCCGGGTCGTCGTAGATCTCGGCGAGGGCGGTGCTCAGGAAGTCGAGGTCGGTGGGGAACAGTGCATGGCCGTCGTCCACCGGCGGCGAGTCGGGGACGTACTGGTCTGCCGTCCCGAACAGCTTGTCCAGCGCGGCCAGCGGGTCGTCGGACTCGAGGACCTCCTGGGGGGAGGGAACGACGTCGTCCAGGTCAGCGGTGCCCTTGGCGAGCATGTCCCGGATCTCGTCCTCTTCGAGCTTGGCCGAGTGCTTGCTCATCAGCGCGCCGGCGTCGCCGAGGGTGGTGTGGGCCTCGTGCTCCTTGGCCAGCAGGCGGTGCAACACCCGGACGTCGCCGGAGAAACGGTCGTGGCTGGGCATGAGCGCGAGGGCTGCGATCCGCGGCGGGTGCTGCTGGCCGTAGCGGTCGATGCGGCCGTTGCGCTGCTCGATTCTGATGAGGCTCCACGGCAGGTCGACGTGCACGAGGTCGTGGCACTGGGCGTGCAGGTTGACGCCCTCGCTGGCGACGTCGCCGGTGATGAGGACCCGCACGGAGGAGTGGGCGAGCTTGAAGTCCTCGACGATGCGCTGCTGCACGACATCCGGGAGCCCGCCGTGGAGGACGGCGAACTGCTCGGACTTCATGCCGAGGGCGCCGGGAAGGGTGTCGTTGAGCCAGTCGAGGGTGGCGACCCGCTCGGCGAAGAGGACCACGCGGGTGGTCGACGTCTTGCCGATCCCGATTCCCTTGAGGTGCTCGACGAGCTTCGTCAGCTTGGCGGAGTTGCCGTAGACCTTGTCGGCGAGGGCGTCGAGCTGGTCGAGGGCCTCCGCCTCGCGGGCGCCGGCGTCCGTGTCGATGTCCAGGCGCTTACGGCGGTTGCGGACGGACTCCTGCAGTGCAGCGGGCGAGGAGAGGAATGCCTTGGCCAGGGTCCAGGGGAACAGGGCGCTGCGCTCGCCGGAGTAGGGGGAGCGGCCGTTCTCCGGGTAGAGCCAGGTGTCGGCGATCTCGGCGGCGAGGGCGTCCTCCTCGGGCGTGGCTTGCACGGCGATGACCTCGGGCTGCAGCCGCTCGGCCCAGTCGGCGCCGACCTGCGCAGCGACAGCGGGGGAGTGCCGGTGGCGGCGGAGGAGCAGCCGGCGGACGTCCTCGTCGCTGAACTCGCCCTCCGGCGTGACCGCGGTTGGGTCGAGCAGCCGCAGGAGCTCGGCGAAGGACTCCTTCTTGCCGTTGTGCGGCGTCGCCGAGGCGAGGATGAGGGCCTCGGTGTTCGGGGCGAGGACCGATGCCAGCTCGTTGTTGAGCGTCGCGGTGTTGGTGATGTTGTGCGACTCGTCGATGACGACGGCGTCCCACCGCTGCTTCTCCAGGTAGGCCCGGTACTGGGCACCCTTGAGCGTGTCGATCGAGACGATGACCCGGTTGAAGTAGGTGAACGGGTTGCGGGAGGCCGGCAGGGTCTGGCGGATCCGCTGGATCCCCTCGCTGTCGAGGCGGACGAGGGGGAGGGCGAACCGGGTCCACAGCTCGTGCTGCATCTGGTCGAGCACGTGCCTCGGGGTGACGACGAGGATCCGCTCGGCCCGGCCGCGACGGGCCAGCTCGGAGAGGATCATGCCGATCTCGAGCGTCTTGCCGAGGCCGACCGCGTCGGCGATGAGCAGCCGAGGGCGGAGGTTGGTCTCGGCGAGAGCGTGCGCGACGGCCTGGCGCTGGTAGATCAGCGGGTCGGAGAGCATGCGATGGGACACCGCGAGCCGCGGGTCGCCGTGGGGGACCGGCGTCTTGCGGAGGGTCGCCTCCAGCCACAGCCGGGCGCGGCGGTAGCGCGGTGAGGTGTCGGCGACCAGCTTGGCGTTGCGCGGGTCGAGCTCGTCGATGCAGTCGAGGTCGCTGAAGAAGACGGCGCTCTGGCCGCGGACCAGTTCCGTCAGGCCACGGACCTCGAGGCGCCAGACGCCGTCGGTGTTCTCCGCGCCAGTGACGAGCCACTCCTCGTCGCGCACGACCACGAGCGAACCGGGCGCGACGGACAGTGCTTCCCCCGTTGCCATACGTTCATCATGACCGGCGTGGTTCCGTTCGTCTCCCACCCATCGGGTTGGCCGTCACAGCAGAACCAGCGGTCCCGGTGGTCCGCCGGATCTCGGGCAACGGCAGAGCGTGTTCTACGGTCGGGCATCGGGTTGACGGCGGGGCCGCGTGCGGTCCCGGGCGGATCGGGGGACCGTATGCGCGCGCACGAGGTGAGCTTTCTCGACCTCGTCCAGGGCGAGAAGCAGTTCCAGGTGCCTCTGTACCAGCGGACGTACAGCTGGAAGGACAGCGAGCAGCTACCCCAGCTGTGGCGGGACCTGCGCGAGCAGGCCGAGGTGCTGGCGTCAGCGGGTGAGCGCCCCGGCCACTTCATCGGGTCCATCGTCCTGGCCCCCAGCCCCGCGCTCCAGGCCGGCGGGGTCCAGCGCTGGCTGGTCGTCGACGGTCAGCAGCGCCTCACCACGTTGATGCTGGCGTTGACAGCCGTCCGTGACCACGCCCGCGCGGATGACGCGGCCACCGCGGACCGCATCCACCGTCAGTACCTCGTGAACGAGTTCCGGCAGGGGGATGACCACCTCCGGCTGCTACCGACGCAGGCGGATCGCGACGCCTACCGGGCGCTCGTGCTGAACCACGCGCCGGGGTCTGTCAAGCCCGGGGCGGTCTTGGACGCCTACCAGTTCTTCCGGACCGCTCTTGCCGCGGCCGACGACCCGGATGACCCCGACGACATCGCCCGCATTGAGCAGGTGATCCGGGCCGGCCTGTCCATCGTGGAGATCACTGCCGACCGCGGCGACAACGTCTACCGGATTTTCGAGTCGCTGAACAACACCGGCCTGAAGCTCAGCCAGGCCGACCTGCTGCGGAACTACCTGTTCATGCGGCTGCCCACTCGCGGCGAAGACGTCTACCGGGACGTCTGGCTGCCGATGCAGGACCGGCTGAACACCGGCGAACTCGAGCTCCTCGTCTGGCTGGACCTCGTCATCCGCGGCGACGAGCGGGTCAAGCAGTCCGAGATCTACCGCGGTCAGCAGGAGCGCCTGGAGAAGATCCCCGCCGACGACGAAGCGGGCATCGCGCGAGAGATCGAAGAGCTGGCCCGGCGCTCGCAGCACCTCGAGCGGATCCTGCGCCCGGCTCGCGAGCCCGATCCCGTGCTCCGCGAGCGCCTGCAGCGGCTCCGCGACTGGGGAGCCCAGACCTCGTACCCGCTGGTGATGCACTTGCTGGACCTGGAGGACCGAGGACTCACCGACAAGGCGGACGTCGCCGAGGCCTTGACCTACGTGGAGAGCTTCCTCGTTCGCCGCATGGTCTGCCAGGTGCCCACCAACAACCTGAACCGGGTCTTCAGTGCATCACCGCCGGCGATCGGGGAGCGCGTTCCCGTGGCGGCCGAGGTCCGGGCGTACTTGTCTGGCCGGCGCCGGCACTGGCCGAGTGACGCCGACCTCCGGCGCAGCGTCCGCAGCCGGCCCTTCTACTGGATCGGTCGCTGGCCGCAGCGCATGTTCGTCCTGCGCCGGCTGGAGGAGAGCTATGGGGCGGCCGAGCCCGTGGACTTCGCGAAGGCCCAGCTCACCATCGAGCACGTCCTACCGCAGACGCCGACCGAGGAGTGGCTGGCGGTGCTCCAGACGGAGGTGGTCGACGAGTCCGGGCCCGAGGAGCTGCACGAGCTGCTCGTGCAGACACTCGGCAACCTGACGCTCTCGGCCGAGAACGCGCGGCTGTCCAACAGCCCTTTCCAGCGGAAGCAGGACATCTACCAGGCAAGTGCCCTGAAGATGAACCGGGAGATCGCCGATGCGCCCCGGTGGGGGAAGGTCCAGGTGCTGGAGCGGGCGGACCGGTTGGCCGACCGGATGGTCTCCATCTGGCCCGGCCCGGTGGAGCGCGGGGCCGACGAGGCCGGTGAGGGGCGGGACTGGTCTCTGCTCCGACGAGCATGCGCCGCCATCCCGCTCGGCTCCTGGACGACGTACGGCGACATGGCAGAGCTCATCGGCAGCCATCCCGTTCCCGTCGGAGCCCACCTCGCCACCCAGCCCGTACCGAACGCGTGGCGGGTCCTGAGCTCGGAGGGCAAGATCTCGCCGCAGTTTCGTTGGGCCGACCCCGAGCGCACCGACGACCCGATCGACGTGCTGTCGGCCGAAGGGGTGGCTTTCACCGGCGGGCGTGCTGATCCCGCGCAGAGGCTGACCGTGCGAGAGCTGGCCGATCTCCTCGGCATGGACACCGGGGAAGGCCCAGGCTCTGCCGCCACGGACGATCCCCTGGGCAGCGAGGCCGGGGTGCGCTTCCTCGACCAGCTCCAGGAGGCCCACCCGGAGATGGCCCAGGGGGTCGTCGACGTGCTGACCCGCTGGCAGGCGATCGGCGGTGGCCTGTCGTTCGGCCGGGCGGACGAGACCTCGTGCTTCTTGGTCATAGAGCCCCGCCGATGGGACCAGCAGGACACGTGGCCGATCACCGTCTATCCGCGGTCGGGCACCGTCGAGGTCGTGTTCCAGCACATGCGCCGGCGCCCGGTCTTCGACGACCCATCGTTGCGCCGTGCCTTCCGGGACCGGCTCACGCCGGCGGGCATCGACATACCGGACACGAAGCTGAACCTCCGGCCTTCCTTTCCTCTCGCCTTGCTCGCTGATGACGCTCGTCGGAACGTCGTGGCCGCGGCGCTGGACTGGTTCGCGGAGACCTTCCGTCAGGCGATGGACGACGAGCTGGATGCACGGGGCCGCTCCGACAGCGACGAAAGGACTTCTCCTCCGACGCTGTGAGCTGCCTGTCTGTCCGCGGTGGCGGCGGCGGCGAGCCCCCGTCGTCACTCGAGTAGTCGCCCGCTGTGCTTTCGGCTCCGGCCCTTCAGGTGGGCGAGGACCGCGGAGACCACGTGTTCGGGGGCTTCGTGCTCCCAGAACCGGAGCACGGTCCATCCCAGTGACTCCAGCTGCGCATTCACCGCCGCATCGCGCGCCTTGTTCATGGCGATCTTCGCGGCCCACCACTCGGCGTTGGCCTTGGGCATGTGGTTGTGCTCCGGACAGCCGTGCCAGAAGCACCCGTCGATGTACACCGCGAGCCGGGCGCCGAGGAAGGCGATGTCGATGGTCCTCCGCCGCTGACCGGGAACGCGGAAGCAGACGCGATACCGCAGCCCACGCCCGTACAGGAGCCGTCGCACAGCCATCTCAGGGCCGTTGTCACGCCTTCGCAGCCTGCTCATGCGGCGGGAGACGTCGACGCTCGAGGCGCCGGGATGCGGTCCGGGATCGAGGCGGGTCACCTCGCTCATACGGACCTGCGCGGACGTGTGGATTTCACAGGCCAGCGCTACCAGCGACGGCTGACACTTCGGCGGCCCATGGCATGGCCCTGCGCGCGGCTCTTCAGCTGGCGGCGAGGAATTCCTCGTATCTCTGCTCAAGGCGCTCGGGATCCGGGCGGGAATCGCGGTGGTGCGGCACGGTCAGCTGGACGCCGTGCATCGCCTGAATGCCGTGCTTCAGCATCGGCCCGTCAATCTCGATGAGAACGTCCCGGCGCACTTGGACGACGAAGTCAGGCCGCACGCCGATGATGTCCCGGTCGTACGCAGCGTGGTGGATCTTGCAGAGACTCAGCCCGTTGGGCACCACGGGCAGCCCGCCCTCATCGGAGTCCCGGATGATGTGCGCGGCATCGAGCAGGTCGGTGTGCTGCAGCCGGCACACGGCGCACCGCTTCTCGTAGGCCTGCAGGACCCGAGCGCGGAACACCGGTTGGTGCAGGCGAGCCCGCACTAACCGCTCCAAGTATGAGCGTCGGTCTGCCGGCAGTGACTCCACCGAATCCGGGTCAACCAGACGCTGGGCCTGGTCAACCGCAATGAGGAAGGCGTGTTCCTCGGCGTGCTCTGCCACCACGTACACCGGGAACTGGGCCTGGTAGACGCCCTTCGCCACGCCGATGAAGTAGGCGAGCGGTCGCTGCTGCTGCATCGCCGTGCGGAGAGCTCGGTTGTCCGAGTGGGTCGGGTCCGTGCCGCGGTAGGCGTACTTGACCAGACCGCCGGGGGCGATGGCGTCCTCGTATGGGGGGAGCTGGTTCGGGGCGGTGTAGGTCGTGCGGATCGTCAGCGCGGCCTCCAGGACCGCGGGCTTCCAGATGCCCGGCTGGACGACGAGCTTCAACGGTTGGCCGCCCACGCTGAACTGGTTGATCTCCGCGGATGTCACACCCTCCGGGTGCAGCGCCGTGAGTCGCTCCAGGTGGGCGAACATCGCGGTCCGCACCTGCTCGTCCAGCACGGCGCGCCCCTCGCCATCTTCGTTCCGGGAGCGGCCGTGAAGGATCGCCGTGACCGCACGTCTTGGACGGGAGGTTAGCCGTCTGTTCAGCCGACGGAGACCCGAGGGCGCCTACACCTCGTTGCCCGGCGCCGCGAACTCGAGCACGGTCGCAGGAAGCTCGTGCTCCATCCGCCAGAGGATGCGCATGGGCCGCTCACCGGTGTGCGATTCGTAGGTCATCGGTCCGGCGTACAGGAACGGCGGCGTGCCACCGGTGTCCGTCGTCTTCGTCTCCCGGAGGAAGAGGTGCACCGTGGAGCCCTCCTTCCGGTGGTTGACGTACCGCTGGCCGGTCGGCGAGGACTCCGCCGTCGTGCTCTGCGACTCCCACTGGAACAGCGTCGGCGACAACGGCCGGTCGGCGTACATCGTCGTGGCCGAGAACTGCTCCTCCGTCTTGTGCAGGGTCACGAAGAAGACGTCGGCTTGATCGCCGGGGACCCAGCGCACGCCCTGTCCGAAGGTCCCGGCGAGGTTGCGCATGCCAAACGCCGCAAACGCCTCGTCGCGGCTGTAGTGCGCGTGCAGGTGCAGCGGACAGGGCTCGGACGGGTCCAGGGTGGGCGTTGCGTGGTGGACGCGCTGGCGGAGCACCGAGCTGAGCTCGATCAACTCTTCTGCCCTGCCGGGGTTGGCCAGCAGCAATTCCAGCGAGTCCTCCATGCTCGTGAACGGCACCCGCCACCCCCACAGCGAGAAGTGCAGCATCGCGGCGAGTCGCTGAACCCGCTCACTGACGTCGAGTTCGCCGCGCCGGGTGGCCACGCTGGCGAACGACTGGATGAACTCGAGCCGCTCGACGTCGTCGATGTGCAACAACCGGCCGAAGGCCCCACCGAGGGCCCTGTCGTCCGGCCCGGGCACCGTGACGTCCCAGCCGACCGACCGCCGCAGGTCCAACCAGCTGTGCTTGGGGCCGCGGTACAGATCCTCCAACTCGACGCCGTTGTCCTCCAGGAACGTCGGCAGACTCGGGCTGTCCTGCCCCTTGACCTCGGCCAGCAGGCCGTTCCAGGAGACGCTGAGCGACCGCTTGACGTTGTCGAGGACGACGTCCCGCGCCAGGTGGTCCAGTTTGATCCGACAACCGGCCGGGAGGTTGGGGAAGCCCTGCTCGACCTCCTCCCGGAGCCCGCCCCGCGACGTCCCGGTCAACGCCCGGAACCGCTTGTCGAAGCGGAAGTCCCGGTGCTGCGCGCCGATGAAGTCGAGCACGGTGAGGTGCGTCTTGTCCTCGGACAGCCGCAGCCCGCGCCCGAGCTGCTGGAGGAAGACGGTCGCGCTCTCCGTCGGACGGAGGAACAGCACGGTGTCGACGGCCGGGAGGTCCAGGCCCTCGTTGAACAAGTCGACTGTGAACAGCACGTTCACCGTTCGGTTGGCCAACCCGGCGAGAGCCGCGGCCCGGTCCCCGGCGTTCGTCTCGCTGGTGACTGCCAGGCTCGGGATGCCGGCGGCGGTGAAGGCCTCGGCCATGAACCGCGCGTGCTGAACGCTCACGCAGAACCCCAGGGCGCGCATCCGTAGCGGATCAGCGACCTTGTCCCGTACCGCCTCCAGGATCACCTCGATGCGGTCCCGCGAGCGCGTGTAGAGGTCCGTCAGCTCAGAGACGTCGTAGCCCCGCCCCCGCTTCCACTGCAGCTGGTCCAGGGCCACGCCGTCGTGGATGCCGTAGTACTCGAACGGCGCCAGGAGTCCCTGCTCGAGGGCCTCCCACAGCCGCAGCTCAACCGCCGTGCGCCCGTCGAACCGGTCTCGTACGTCCGCCCCGTCGGCTCGTTCCGGCGTCGCCGTCAGGCCGAGCAGGACCTTGGGCTCGAGGTGATCGAGCAACCGCCGGTACGTCGACGCCTCAGCGTGGTGGAACTCATCGACGACCACGAGATCGAAGTGGCGCGGGCTCAGGTTCGCCAGGTCCAGGTGGGCGAGCGACTGCACGGAGGCGAACACGTGCTGCCACGCGCGTGGGCGCTCCCCGCCGACGAGGAGCTCGCCGAGGCCGTCGTCGTCCAGGACGCGCCGGAAGGTGTCCCGGCTCTGCGCCAGCAGCTCCTTGCGGTGGGCGACGAAGAGGAGGCTCTCAACGGTCCCCGCCGCCCGGAGCCGCTGGTAGTCGAGGGCGGAGACCACGGTCTTGCCGGTCCCGGTGGCCATCACGACGAGGTTGCGCCAATGCCCGTGGACGATCCGCTCGGCCGCGAGGTCTTCGAGGATCTCCTGCTGGTACGGGAAGGGGCGGACGGTCGGGGAGGTCGCGGGTTCCGTCACCGCGACCGGGGCCGGGGCCTCGGTGGTCGGGGGCGCCGAGCGGACCGGGGGAGTGGCGGCCGGCTCCTCGGGCTGCCATTCCTCGCCGATGAGGAAGCGGAGCAGGTCGTCGCGGTCGCGCGGCAGGTCGAACTCGGCCGAGCGCCGGCTGTGGGGGAGCACCGACGCGAGCGGGTAGTCGGCGTGCAGCGTGGGGTCCTCGAACGTGCCCCGTGCGTACAGGACCACCAGCCGGGCAGCGCGCCCGTCGCTCTTGAGGCGCAGCACCCGGCCGAGCCGCTGGACCAGCTGCCGGCGGCTGCGGTTGGCGGCGACGATGACGGCCAGGTCGGCCTCGGGGACGTCGACCCCCTCGTCGAGGACTCGCGGCGCGGCGAGCAGGTGTGCCACGCGGTCGCGGAAAGCCGTCATGCGATCCCGGCGCTCCTCGCGGTCGAGGCCGGAGAAGAGGGTCGATGCCGGGATGCCGGCGTCCTCGAAGACGTCGGCGGCGCTCTCGGCGCTCTCCTTGGTCTGGGTGAAGACGAGCGCCCCCTGGGCGCCCCGCACGGCGGGTTCCAGCTGTGCCAGGGCTGTCAGCTTGGCCTGTGATGCGGCCAGCAACCCCCGCCGAGCGCTCATCGGCCCCAGGTACATGCGCGCGTACGCCGAAGCGCCGTCTTGCCGGTCGCCGCGGGCCAGTCGGTTCAGGGTCAGCATGAACTCGCTGTAGGAGTCCCGGGAGACCCCGAACCGGTTCTCGAGCGTGCGGGCGGCGACGTCCATGCGCTCCGAGCACTGGTCGTACTCGCGCTGCTCCTCCTCGCTGAGATCGACGGCGACCAGGGCGATGTCGAACGGCGCGATGATGCCCTCGGCGAGGGCCCGGTCGTACCAGAGGGTGAAGACGACGTCGCCGAAGTACGGACGCAGGTAGGTGTCGACGCCGGTGTCCTCGCGCTCGAAGGTCGCCGTCAAGCCGAGCCGCTGCTCGAAGCCTTCCTCCAACGCCTGCGCGAAGCCCGGGGCGCCGTAGCGGTGGCACTCGTCGGCGATGAGGAGGTCGCCGGGCCGCGGGTGGAACGTCCGCCGCGCGGCCGAGTTCACGATCGCCACGAGCACGTCAGAGGTGTCCAGGTCGTCCTGGCGGCCACCGCCCAGGCGACCGATCCGGACGCCGGGGAGCCGCTCGGTGAGGCCGGCGTGCCACTGGTCCTGCAGCTCCGTCGTGGGGACGACCACGACGACGCAGCCGCCGGCTGCAAGCGTGTCCCGGGCGGCCGCGATTCCCACGAAGGTCTTGCCCGCCCCCGTCACCGCTTCAACCACGCCGCGCTGGTCGGCAGCGCGCCACGCGGCAAGGGCCTCGGTCTGCCAGGGGCGGAGCAGCGAGGCGATGTCGGGGAGTTCGAGGTAGGCCCGCCGTGCCCGCGGCGGACGCGGTGGCTCCGGAGCGACCACCGTGGCAGGCGGCTCGGCGGTGCTCGGCTCGTTGGCCGGTGCGACGTCCTCCCATGAAACCGGCGGATGGAGGTCCGGGCCGAAGTCGTCCACCACGACCTCAGTCGTGGGCTGGTGCAGTAGCTGGAGCTCGTCGATGCGCGACCGGAGCTCGTCGCGTTCCGCACGCAGCGCCCGGTTCTCCGCCATGAGCCGACGCAGGACCACCCATGGGTCGACGACAGCGCCATCCTGCGTGGACATGGATCCCCCGTGATCGATTGCGTTGCGGTCCACGACGCTAGGTCACCGCCTCGCTGATCCTCGGGACCTCGAGGCGGCCGTCACCCTCACGTGGGGCAGCCGTTACGGGTGCGGCGGACTCCGGCGAGGGGGCTATCGCTGGTGAACCCAGGCTGGATCGAGCAGCGTCATGCTTCCGTCCAACTCGTACACGACGTCCACGGCCAGCTGCTTGTCCGACGCCGGCTCAAGAGCCTGACGGATCGAGCCCGCGGTCAGGTGCAGTCCACCATCGGGACAGGATGCCGTCCGGCATCTTGAGCTGCACGGAGCTGAGTCGATCCGTGACGTCGATCAAGGAGCTTCGACAACGGAGGGCGCCCGCGAGACATGCCAGCGGCCAGATGCGCTGGCACCACGATGCGGTACACGGTCCCCTCGCTGGTCGGCATCCGTGAGGTAGCACTAGCCATTTTGGTCAAAGCACGGCCGATCTCCGATGCGGGATTGATGTCCGCCGCGCGCACCAAGCGGGCGTCTCCGGTCCACTCGGCTGCTTCGATGGTTATCGACGGCACACCAGCGAGCCGTTCCAGGACGCGAGTAGTGAGGGCGTCCGGATAGACACCGCTGATCTCCGTCCGGAGGGCCTCATCTACGTCCGGAGGGCTGTCTCCAGGCGGTCCACCGCGCTGCTCTACAGAGGGACGATGACCTTGTTCACTTCGTCGTGCGTCACAGGGGCTCCTTGAAAGCGCCCAACTCAGTCTCTGTTTGGGAATCGGGCGAGATTGTGGCGACATGGTCCGCGTAGGACGGTGCGGTTCCAGCTGACTGCTGGAGGAACGCTTCGACGAGTGAACGGCGCGCCGCCAAGTCCCGTTTCACGGGCTGTGCGGGGGTCGGGCTTGGCGGGGGCGTTCGGTTCGACGGAGTCCGCCACATCAGGTCCCTGGTCACCTTGCCGGCGAGCCGCTCCAGGGCCTTGGCCTCGATCTGGCGAATGCGTTCACGCGTGACGCCCAAGTGGGTGCCGATCTCCTCGAGGGTCATGGGCTCTCCGGTCGCGAAGCCGAAGCGCATGCGCAGGACCTGTTGCGCCCGCGGCTCCACTGAGTTCAGCGCCCAGCGAGCGGCCTCGTGCATCGCGGCGGCGTTCTCCCGCTCGGCGTCGTCAGTGACCAAGCTGTCGAAGGTTGACGTCAGGTCTGGGTCCTCGAGGAGCTGGTCGAGGCTCCACGGTTGGCGCAGCAGTTCCTGATACCGGCGGACGTCGGACACCGCCTCACCGGCCACCCGCGCCATCTCCTCGAGGGTGTCGACGGTTTGGCCCTTCTGCTCCGCCTCGCGGATCTCCCGCTGGAATCCATTCAGACGCTCCACCATGTGCACCGGGATGCGGATCGTTCGTGACTGGTCGGCCAGCGCCCGGGTCATGAACTGCTTGACCCAGGTCGTCGCGTAGGTCGAGAACTTGTTGCCCTGGGTGTGGTCGAACTTCTCCACGGCCCGGATCAGGCCGAGGTTGCCCTCTTGGATGAGGTCGAGGAATGGCAGTCCGTTGCCGGTGTAGCGCTTGGCGAGGGAAACCACGAGGCGGAGGTTGGCTTCGATCATGTGGACCTTGGCGCGCTCGCCGTCGCGGACGATCCAGCTCAGGTCCCGGCGCAGTTGCGGGGACAGCCGACGGCCTTCCGCTTCCGTCTGGCGCAGTCGCTCGGCGGCGAAGACTCCCGCCTCGATGCGCTCGGCGAGGTCCACCTCCTGTTCAGCGGTGAGGAGCGCGACCTTGCCGATCTGCTTCAGATATGCGCGAACGGAGTCCGCAGCGACCACGGCCTCGGCCTCGTTGCGGGCGAGACGAAGGGCGTCGGACTCCTCCTCGTCCCACTCGAAGGCGCTGCTCTCCTCATTGACTGAATCCACGTCGAAGAACCGGTTCGCCTCCGTGCCGGGCGGCCATTCCCCGTGTCGGACGGGAGAACGGGTGCCACCGATGGTCGACTTCCTGTGGCCGGACTTGGCGGCAGCCTTCTTCCGTGCCGGGGCTCGCGGCGCTGATGCGGCGGACGTGTGCGGCGGGGGACCGGTACGGGCGGTACGCGGCTCCGGTGACGGCCGGTTGGTCTCCGTTTGCTCCATGCCGCGGCGCGGCTCGGTGTCCGGCCACGTCGTGTCGACGTCTTCTCCGATGAGGAAGCGGAGTAGCTCCGCCCGGCCCTCGGGCAGGTCGAAGTCAGCCGACCGGCGGCTGTGGGGGAGGACCGCGGTGAGCGGGCTGTCGCGGTAGAGGGTCGGGTCCTCGACGGTGCCCTTTGCGTACAGCATCACCAAGCGGGCCGCCCGACCGTCCTGCTTCGGCCGGAGCACGCGGCCGAGTCGCTGCACGAGCTGGCGCCGACTGCGGCTCCCCGCCACGACCACGGCGAGGTCCGCCTCGGGGACGTCCACCCCCTCGTCCAGCACCCGCGGTGCCGCGAGCAGGCGAGCGGCGCGCTCGCGGAACGCGTCCATCCGATCCCGGCGCTCCTCGCGGTCCAGACCGGAGAACAGCGCCGACGCGGGGATACCGGCGTCCTCGAACAAGTCCGCCGCGTTCTCCGCGCTCTCCTTGGTCTGCGTGAAGATGAGGGCACCGTGCGCCCGGCGGACGGCCGGCTCCAGGAGAGCCAGCGCATCGAGCTTGCCTCGGGACTCCGCGAGGAGAGACCGCCGCGCGCTCAGCTGCGCGAGGTAGGCCCGCGCGGCACGCGAGGCAGGGTGTCCCCGGTCGCGGCTCAGCCGGTTGACCTCGGCCACGAAGCGGTCGTACGGCTCACGGGGGATGCCGTGCCGGTGCTGGAGGGCCCGCGCGATGCTGGCCATCTGCTCGCCGGCAGTGTCGTAGTCCGCCTGCTCTTGGGGCGTCAGCTCCACCGCACCGAGGGCGATGTCGAAGGGGGCGATGACGCCGTCGGCCCGTGCGCGGTCGTACCAGAGGGTGAAGACGACCTCGCCGAAGTACGGGCGGAGATACGTCGCGACGCCGTCGTCCTCGCGCTCGAACGTCGCGGTCAGCCCGAGGCGCTGCTCGAAGCCCGGTTCGAGCGCCTGGGCGAAGGTGGGCGCGCCGTAGCGGTGACACTCGTCGGCGACGAGGAGGTCACCTGGCCGTGGGCGCAGCGTGCGACTGGCCGCGGAGTTCACGATGGCCACGAGGATGTCGCAGGACGACAGGTCGTCCTGCCGGCCGCCGCCGAGCCGGCCGATGTCGACGTCCGGCAGCTTCTCCGCCAGCACCCGGAACCACTGCTCCTGCAGCTCGGTGGTCGGCACGATGACGAGCACCCGGCCGCCGGCCGCGAGCGTGTCCCGGGCGGCGCTGATGCCGACGAACGTCTTACCAGCCCCGGTCACTGCCTCGACTACCCCACGCTGGCCGGCCCGCCGCCAGGCATCCACCGCGTCCCGCTGCCAGGGTCGAAGCAGAGGGTTGAGGTCGGGCAGGTCCAGGGGCGGGCGGGTGGCCGGAGAGGCCGGCGTTGAGCGAGTGGACCTCGACGGGACGAGCGGCGCCGGCGGGCGCGGCGTCGGTACGGCGGTCCGGCTCGGTGGAGCAGCGGTGGTCGGGGGCGGAGCCAGCTGCTGGGACGGGGCAGGAGTCGGCGGGGGCTGGGGAGTCGCTGCGGGAGCGGGGCCGACATCAGGGACGGTGACCGCGCCGGGCGACGTCTCGAGCAGTCGCAGTTCGACCTCGTCGAGGCGCGCTCGCAGCTCGTCCCGCTCCGCCCGCAGCGCACGGTTCTCGGCCATGAGCCGTCGGAGGACGACCCATGGGTCGACGACGCCGTCGTCGTCGGTGTGCGTGGACATCGATCCCCTGTGCGTTCTCGGCCTCTCGGCTCCCCGGTCGATGCGGAACCGTAGGTCACCGGTACGACACGCTCCGGTACCTCGGGCGAGCGTGAGGCGACTCGGGGTGTCGCGTCACCCGCCCGTGTGGCGGCCGTGACCAACGGGACGGACTCGCCTGATTCGGGCCTGGTTCGTGTCGTAGATCCCACATACCGTGACCTGGCGAGCGACCTGGCTCGTTCTGCGCTCCACGCACTCACGGGGGAAGACCTTGACCACGGCGCCCGCTGCCGCCCGCGCGACCGACCCGGCCCTCAAGGACAAGGTCAACCGCCTCATCCAGTTCCTCAAGGACCTCGTCACCGCCCGCGCCGTCCCGGTGCGCCAGGTGACCGGGCACCTCGACCACCTGTGGCTCGACCAGGCCCGAGATCTGGCGCTCCTGGATCCCGAGGCGATCGCGGGCGGGGAGCTCCTGCGGCTCTCGCGCGTCGTCCTCGAACCGGCTCCCGCACTCCCTGCGCTGTTGCAGGGGTGGGTCCCGGTCACCGAACGGGACAACAGTGCACTGGAGGCGCCGCAGCTGCGGTCGGAGGGTCCGGACGCGGACGGCAGCGGGCGGGTGTCGCTCGAGCAGCGACCCGAGGTAGCGCTGGCGTACGACTCCTGGCTGCCGGAGTGGCAGCGCTGGGCTGCTCGCGACCGCCCTCAGCGCCGGCTGCACCAGACCTACGACCAGCTGCGCACCATGCGGCAGCAGACGCTGGAGAACCCCGAGAGCGTCGAGGCGGTCGTCGCCGGGGGCCTGCTGGTCCTGCCGAACGACGGCGTCCGCACCCACGTCCTGACCCACAGGGTGACGGTCGAGATCGAGGTAGAGACCGGTGACGTCGTCGTCAAGCTGGACTCCGCGGCCGTCACGTCCCTCGAGGACGGTCGAGTCCTCACCGGCCTCGACTGCTTCGACGACGGTGGCACGGCAGTCCTGCGGGGGCGCATTGCCGAACTCGACGTCCGGCCGGCGAGCGACAACGCGCTGACCTTCCTCAAGGAGTGGGCGACCCGCGCCGTCCTCCAGCCGGTCGACGTCAGCGACGGCTGGTCGGCGCCGTCAGGGACGGCGACCTCGTTGACACTCGCTCCGGCGATCGTCCTGCGGCAACGCGGTGCGTACGCCCTTCAGGAGTACTACACCGACATCGAACGGACTCTCGCCGAGAACGGCGAGGCCGTTCCCCTGGGTCTGGCGCAGCTCGTCGAGTCGATCGAGGCGGAGGACCGGGTTGCCTGGCTGGAGGCCACCGGAGCGACCGCCGGCGCGGACGTTGCCGAGGACCCGTTGTTCCCCCTGCCGGCCAACGAGGAGCAGGCCCAGATCATCCGTCGGCTGCGGAACGACACCGGGGTGGTCGTTGAGGGGCCGCCCGGGACGGGCAAGACCCACACGATCGCCAACCTGATGTCGGCGCTGCTGGCCCGGGGGCAGCGGGTGCTGGTCACCAGTGAGAAGGCGCAGGCGCTGAAGGTCCTGCGGGACAAGCTGCCGGCCGAGATGCAGGAACTCTGCGTCTCCATCACCGACGCCGGCCGCGGTGGCTCGCTCGAGCTGAGCAAGAGCGTCAGCCGGCTGGCCGCGGAGCACTCGTCGTACAACCCGGAGAAGGCACAGCGCCTGATCGACGACGTCGCCGGCAAGCTGCACCAGGCCCGGGCACTGCGGGCCGGGATCCTCGAGGAGATCCGGGCGCTCCGGGAGGCCGAGACCTATCAGAACCCAGAGGTCGCGCCCGGCTACACGGGCACGCTCGCCCGCATCGCGGAACGCGTCGCCGCTGCCGGGGAGCAGTTCGCGTGGATGCCCGTTCCCGCGACGGGCACGCTGCCGCTCACGCCTGCGGAGTTCGACGAGCTCCGAGGGCAGCTGCCCGGCGACTCCGACGTCCGTCGTCGCCGCCGCGAGCAGTGCCTGCCTCCCGCGCCGGCCGTCCCGGATCTCCAGGTCGTGCGGCGCCTGGCCAAGGACGTCGCCCGAGGCGCAGACGCCCGGGCCAGCCGTTCGGGTTCCCTCGCCGACGTGCTCGGGCAGATCGACGCCACCACGCTGGCCGACCTCATCTCCGCGTGCGCCGAGATCCGCGACGGACTCGACGGCCTGTCCGCCGGTGTCGACGCCTCGTGGGCGATGCCCGTCCTCGACGGCGTCCTCCGGAAGGACAACGAGCTGCTGTGGCAGCAGGTCGGCCAGGCGCGGCAGCTCGTCGACGACGCGCAGACCATGAACGCCCAGATCGGCTTCCGCGACGTCCAACTGGCCACGGAGGCCTCACCCGCGCCGGTCGCCCAGGTCTTCGCCGACCTGGCCCAATACCTGCACGGCGGCGGTTCACTGAGGAAGCTCTTCAAGAGCGACCAGCAGAAGGCGGCGGAGCCCTACCTTCCCGGCACCTCCGTCGACGGCCAGTCGGTGACGACGGCCGAGCAGGCGCACCTCGTGGCGCTCCACCTCTCCACCCTGGCCCGGCTCCAGGCTTTTGCCTCCGCGAGCGCCATGGTGGCGATCCCCGGCGGGGTGCCCGGCCCACGCGCGCTCCAGGTCTCCCACGCCCACCGGGTCGTGCAGACGATCGGGGCCATCGAGACCCTGCGGGTGGCCCGGGACCGGCTCGCTGCCCAGCTCTCGCGGATCCCGGCCATGCCGCGTGTCGATCTGGTGACCACCCTGGGCGTCCGCAACTTCGTCGACGTCGCCACCGTCTTCGCCGACGTCGAGATCGCCCGCCGAGCCGCTGACGAGCTGGAACGGCTCGCCACGTCCCTGGAGTCCACGGTCGAGCGGTCGCAGCGTCCGCCGGAGTTGGACGCCGTCGTCGAGGCCCTGCGGAGTGCGGACGCCGAGACGTTCGAGGCGGCCCTTCTCGACCTCGAGGTCGCCGGTCGGGAACGGCGGGCCCAGCTGCGCTGCGACGAGCTGTCGCAGCGCCTGGGGACGACGGCCCCCGGTCTGCTGGCCCTGCTGCGGGAGACGGCGCGGGACGACGCCTGGGTCGAGAGAATCCCGCTGCTCGCGGAGGCGTGGAGCTGGGCCTGTGCGGCGACGTTCGTGCGCGAGCGAACGGCTCCCGGCCGCGAGGAAGAGCTCGACCGCCGGCTGACCGGCGTGGATCGCGATGTCGCCAAGCTGACCGCCGAGCTCGCCGCCCAGCAGGCCTGGAAGGCGTGCCTGGAGCGCATGAACGCCACCCAGGTCACAGCCCTGCAGGCCTACCGGGACAGCATGGCCAACGTCGGCAAGGGGAGTGGCAAGTACGCCCAGCGCTACCGGCTCGCCGCACGCGAGGCCATGACGGCGGCTCAGGAAGCCGTCCCGGCGTGGGTCATGCCGCTGCAAGAGGTGCTGGCTTCCATCCCGCCGCAGCAGAGCGCGTTCGACGTCGTGATCGTCGACGAGGCAAGCCAGGTAGGCATCGAGAACCTGTTCCTGCTCTGGCTGGCGCCGCGGGTGATCGTCGTCGGTGACGACAAGCAGTGCACCCCGTCGGAGGTCAAGCACGGAGCCCTGGACAAGGTATTCGACCGGCTCGACACGCTGCTGCCGGACATCCCGAACTACCTGCGGTCGACGCTCACCCCCCGGTCCAGCGTCTTCTCGATCCTGCGCACGCGCTTCGGTCAGGTGATCCGGCTGCGGGAGCACTTCCGCTGCATGCCGGAGATCATCACGTGGTCGTCGCAGATGTTCTACCGCGATGCCCCGCTGATCCCCGTCCGCCAGCACGGAGCCGACCGGCTGCCACCGCTGAAGACGACGTTCGTCCCCGGCGCCTACATCCAGGGCGCCAACTCCTCGCTGCGCAACGAGGTCGAGGCTGAGGCGATCGTCGAGGCGCTCGTGGGCTGCCTGCAGGACCCCGCCTACGACGGGAAGACCTTCGGCGTCGTCGTCCTTCAAGGTCACGCGCAGGTCGACGTCATCCGGGAGGCCCTCCTCAGCCGGGTCGAACCGGAGGAGTGGGAGCGGCGGAACATCCGAATCGGCACCCCGCCGGACTTCCAGGGAGACGAACGCGACGTCATCCTGCTCAGCCTCGTGACGGCGCCCGACCACAAGCGCGCCTCGCAGACCCGCCTCGACGCACAGCGCTCGTACAACGTCGCGGCGTCGCGGGCGCGGGACCAGCTGTGGCTCTTCCACTCGGTCATGGCCGACCAGCTCCGCACGGACGATCTGCGCTCGCAGCTGCTCACGTACATGACGTCCATGCCGGTCGCCGCCGCGGCCGCGATGCCGGACGACGTGCCCGAGGACGAGCGGCACCCCGACTTCGACAGCCTCTTCGAGCAGCGGGTCTTCCGGCGCATCCAGCAGCGGGGCTACCACGTCACGCCGCAGGTCGAGGTCAACGGCCGGCGCATCGACCTGGTCGTCACCGGCGCGCAGGGCAAGCTCGCGGTCGAGTGCGACGGCGACGCTTGGCACAGCTCACCGGAACAGGTGGCCAGCGACTTCGCCCGCGAGCTGGAGCTGCGACGCTGCGGCTGGCAGTTCTGGCGGATCCGCGAGTCGCGGTACTACCTCGATCCCGAGGGAGCACTCGCCGACCTCTGGACCACCCTCGACCGGCGCGGCATCGGACCGGCCCGCATCACCACGGACGGCGAGAACGTCGCGGACTGGACGCCGCTCGACCTGCCCGCCGCTGAGGACGGGGCTGAGGCCGAGCCGGAGGAATTGAGCGAGAGTGTCATCGAGGTGCCCTCGCTGCAGGCACCTGTTCTCAACCGTGTCGAGCAGGTTCGCGCCTCTGCGCCCGCGGAGGTTCGTCCGCCGAAGCCCGCCGAGCCGGTTCGCCTTTTGACGGTGGCCGAGCCTCGGGCTGTGGCAGATCGGCCGGACCCGACCCCTGCGGTGGCCCCGGCTCCCGCGGCGCGGCAGCCGGTCCGGACACACGGTGCCGTGGACGAGGAAACGCGCCTGCTCGTCCTGGAGCTGGCGTCGGATGGCGCGTTGACCAACGAGGTCGTGCGGCAATTCCTCGGCGTCAGTTCCGACGAAGCCCGCCTCGTACTCACCTCACTCGCGAATGACGGCGTGCTGGAGCGACGGGGAGCCACGAAGGGGACCCACTACGTCCTGCCGAACTCCGGCGAGCCCTCACGGGAACCGATCACGCGACCCGCAGCACAGGTGACGAACACGCCCGCGGGCCGCCGGCCGGCCGATGTCATCGACGAGGATCTTCTCCAGCTCGTCCTCGACCTGGCTGATCGAGGGCCGCTGACAAACGAGATGGTGCGCCAACTCTTGGACGTGGATCGGGCCGACGCGAAGCGCCTACTGGGGCGGCTGGTCAACGAAGGCCACATCGAGATGCGTGGCGCTGGACGCGGTGCGCACTATCTACGCGCTGGGCACAACGTGGGCGAAGGGCAGGGAGCGAGGAATCCACAGTCCTCAGTCCGACCTGAGGGCTCGACGACGCCTCGCGGGGACGCGCGCGACCTTGAGCAACAGTTCGAGCAGCGGCTCCTGGATGACGTGGCAACGGTCAAGGCGCGATGCGGCTATCACCCCAGCTACTACCTCCGCTTGATCAGCCTCGAAGGCGGCGTTGGAGCTGCCCGCCACCTACTGCGACAGGCTCGCCCTCAGCACGGATTGGAGAAGTTGTGGGAGCACGGACTGCTGGCCTACAGCCTTGAGGTCGCTGTCCGGGACCCGCGGTTCCGTGAGCTCTTCACATCCGCGGAGCTCGCGCAGGCACGCGCGCGGCTCCTCTCCTTCGAGTCTGATGAAGACGGTACGAATACCTAACCGCCCAGTTCAGGCTCGGGTAGGGGGCGCAGAGCTGGTTCTTCATGTGCGATGTAAGGGCCACTCGACGCGCACGCGGAGGGGCCAGCTTGCTGTTGCTTCACGCTCGCCGGTGACATCCGCCAACACGGCGCGGGAAGCGCGGGATCGGCGTCGTCCGTGGCAGCCTGCTCAGGTTCTGCACGCAGCACCACGGGGGAACGTTGCCGCACTCATCCCTGTCCGCCGCCGCTCATTCGACGGACGGCTGACGCCGTGTACCGCGTCGACGGACGGCTGGTTCTCAGCCCCAGTGACCTGACCCGGCACCAGGAGTGCCACCACCTCACCGCGCTGAACCTCGCGGTGGCCGGCGGCACTCTGCAACCGCTCGCCGAGGGCGTCAGTGACCAGACGGTGCTCGTCGCCGACCTCGGCATCGCCCACGAGCTGCGCTACCTGGAGTCGCTGGAGGAACAGGGCCTCGAGGTCGTCCGCCTCCACCAGAGCCGCAGCGAGGCAGCCACGGTCGAGGCGATGCGCGCCGGCGTCGACGTCATCCACCAGGCGACGCTGTTCGACGGCACCTGGGGCGGCCAGGCCGACTTCCTCCTGAAGACAACCGCGCCGTCCGACCTCGGCGACTGGTCCTACGAGGTCGCCGACGCCAAGCTCGCCCGCCGCGTCAAGGTGCCGGCGCTGCTGCAGATGGCCACCTACGCCGACCGGCTCGCCACCCTCCAGGGCCGCGCCCCCGAGCGCATCTGCGTGGTCACCGGCGACGGCGAGTCCCGGCCGTGGCGGCTGGTCGACGTCGCCGCCTACGCCCGCCGCGCCCGCACCCGGCTCGAGGCCTTCGTCGCCAACCCGGGGGCCACCGGCCCTGTCCCCATCGCGCACTGCGGCCAGTGCTCCTGGAAGGCGCGGTGCGAGGACGAGCTGCGCACCGGCGACGACCTCAGCCTCGTCGCCGGCATGCGCCGCGACCAGCGCGCGGCGCTGATCGGCGTCGGCGTCACCACCCTCGAGCAGCTCGCGAACGTCACAGACGACGTCCTGAAGGCCACCGGCATCACGAAGGGCACCCGCGAGCGGCTGCGCGATCAGGCCCGCGAACAGCTCCGCGGCCGCCAGGCCGGAGCGCCGACCCGCACCCTGCTCACGCCGCAGCCGGCCCAGGGGCTCTCACGACTTCCCGCGCCCAGCCCCGGCGACCTCTACCTCGACTTCGAGGGCGACCCGCTCTCCGGCGACGGTCAGGGGCTGGAGTACCTCGCCGGCCTCGGTGACCGGCGGGGCAACTTCACCGCCCTCTGGGCGCACGACGCCGCCGAGGAGCGGCGCATGGTCGAGGACCTGATCGACCGGGTCATCGAGTCGTGGCGACAAGACCCCGGCATGCACGTCTACCACTACGCCGCCTACGAGGTCAGCGCGCTCAAGCGGCTCACCGGCCGGTACGGCGTCCGCGAGGCCGAGCTGGACCAGCTGCTGCGCGCCGAGCGGTTCGTCGACCTCTATCCCGTCGTCCGCCAGTCGATGCGGATCAGCAAGGAGTCCTACTCGATCAAGAAGGTCGAGGCCTTCTACGGACGCGAGCACACCGGCGACGTCGCCGACGCGATGTCCAGCGTCGTCGAGTACGAGAAGTGGCTGATCGACCGCGACCCGGCCCGCCTGCAGGCCATCCACGACTACAACCGGGACGACGTCGACTCCACCCGCGAGCTGCATGACTGGCTGGAGACCCAGCGCGCCGAGCTGGAGGCCGAGCACGGTGAGCTGCCGCGCCCGGTGCTCTCGGAGATCGACGCGCCCAAGCCGCAGTCGGACGCCGAGGTCGCGGAGCTGGCGCTGGTCGAGCGGCTGCAGGCCGAGGAGCACCACCTGCTCGGCGACCTCGTGCAGTGGCACCGCCGCGAGGCCCGGCCCGGCTGGTGGGAGTTCTTCAGCCGCGGCGACCTGGAGGACGAGCAGCTCGTCGAGGACCGCACCGCGCTCGGCGGGCTCTCCGGCGGCATCGAGGTCGGCACCGAGAAGCGCAGCAAGCTCTACGAGTTCACGTTCCCGCCGCAGGACGCCAAGCTCTCGGTCGGCAAGCCGGCCTTCGACGTCGACACCCAGGCCCGCATCGGCGAGGTGCGCGAGCTCGACGCCGTCGGCGGACGCATCGTCGTCAAGAGCGCCAAGCCGCCGGTGCCGTCCCGCGGGCTCGGTCCGGAGGGGCCGCTCGACGACAAGCAGATGCGCGCGGCGATCGCCGCGACGGCGGACGACGTCCTCGCCGGCCGGCCGTGCCTCGGGCAGGCGCTGCTCGATCGCGTCGTCCCGGCCGACTGCCGGCGGCTGCCGGGGGAGGAGGCCGGGGACGCCGTCGTCCGGCTCGGGCTGCAGTTGGACGGTGAGGTGCTCGCCGTGCAGGGGCCGCCCGGCAGCGGGAAGACGCGGGCGGCGTCGCGGCTGATCCGCGCGCTGCTGGACGCCGGCAAGAAGGTCGGCGTCACGGCGCAGTCCCACGCGGTGATCGGCAACGTGCTGCGGGCCGTCGGCCGGCCGGCGCTGCAGAAGTGCGAGGAGCACCAGGCCTGCGGGGCGCCGGGCGTGGAGTGGTCGGAGGACTCCGCCGACGTGGCCTCCCGTCTGCTCGACGGGACGGCGAACCTGGTCGGCGGGACGTCGTGGTTCTGGACGCGTCCGGACCTGGTCGAGGCCGTCGACGTGCTGGTGATCGACGAGGCGGGGCAGTTCTCGCTGGCCAACGCGGTCGCCGTCGCACGTGCCGGGAAGTCGCTGGTGCTGCTCGGCGACCCGCAGCAGCTGGCGCAGCCGACGCAGGCCGTGCACCCGGGGGAGTCGGGGCTCTCGGCACTCGAGCACCTGCTGGAGGGGCACCCGACCGTGCCGGAGGACCGCGGCGTCTTCCTCGACCGCACCTACCGGATGCACCCGGCGCTGACCGCGTTCGTCTCCGACCTCGCGTACGAGGGCCGGCTGGAGTCGGCGGCCCACCGCGAGCGGATCGCGGTGGACGGCTGGGCCAGCGGGCTCGCGGTCCGGTTCGTCGAGCACACCCGCGCGGCCGCGGCGGCTTCGGACGACGAGGCCCGTGCGGTGGCCGAGCTGTGGCGCTCGCTGCAGGGCGTCGGCTGGGTCGACGCGGCGGGGGAGCGGTCGGTGATCGGCGCGGACGACGTGCTCGTGGTCGCGCCGTACAACAACCAGGTCGCCCGCATCCGCAGCCTGCTGCCCGACGGCGCGCGGGTCGGCACCGTGGACAAGTTCCAGGGCCAGGAGGCGCCGGTCGTCCTCTACTCGATGACGTCGACGTCGGCCGAGGACGCGCCCCGCGGCGTCTCGTTCCTCTACGACCTGAACCGGCTGAACGTGGCGGTGTCGCGCGCCAAGGCGCTGGCCGTCGTCGTGATGAGCGAGCAACTGTTGGACGCCGCCGTCCGGACGCCGGAGCAGCTGCGCCAGGTCAATGCCCTGTGTCGACTCGTCGAGATGGCAAGCGTCGTCGAGTGACCGGGCCGAGCCGCCGCAATCCGGCCGACCGCGGAACGTATGGTCCGGGAAGCGGCGAAGACGGGGGAGCGATGAGCGGTTCGACGACTGCCCTTGAGGACTTCAGCGAACCTCTGGCGTTCACGATGCAGACCGCCAACGCGGCGCCGCAGCTCGCCGGTGTCCACGTCGTCGTCGACTCTGAAGGCGTTCCGGTGTATGTGGGTGCCACGAGTGATCTGCGCAGGCGACTGCGGCAGCACCTTCGTGGGAATCGGCAGGGTTCGGTACTGCACGAGCAGGTCGGGGATGAGCTCGATCGTCCCGACCGCCCCGCCACAGGGGCCGAGATCACCGAGTGGCTTGCCCGCTGCACCGTGTCCTGGCGGCCGACCGATGACCCCCGGGGCATGAAGGCACGACTGGTGGCCGAGCTGCAGCCGCGGTTCAACCGGGCCGCCGAGCAGCCGCCGTCCGGGATCTGGTGGGTGAACCAGGGGCAGTCTTTCGACGCGGAGTGCAGCGCCGGCATCGTGTTCGCTGGCAGCGGCGGCCCGCAGGTCGCGCACCACCTCAACGTCCGGCGCGTCCGACCGGGCGACGTCGTCCTCCACTACCGCCAGGGGGCGATCGTCGCCCTCGGCGACGTGGTCACCGAAGGCGTCGACGCCAGCCGGCCGTACGGTCCGGCCACCGAGCGCGGCGAGGGCTGGCTGGCGCGCGTGGAGTACTTCCCCCTGTCCGACCCCGTCTCCTTGGCATCCCTGCCGGAGCGCGACGGTAGCGAGGGCCCGTTCAACGCCGCAGGTGGTGTCAAGCAGGGCTACCTGTTCCCCTTGGACGCCGGGTTTGCCGCGACTGTGCGGAACCGCTTCGCGGACCGGTGGCCCGCCGGCTCGCCATGGGCCAAGGGCGAACGCCGCTTCTGGCTCTTCCAGGCGAACCCGAAGCAGTGGGACCTCCTGCAGCACCTGCCCGACATGCCACCAGGGCATGTGGACGACTGGACAGTGACCCGGCACCGCGCCGATATGGAGCCTGGTGACGGTGTGCTGCTCTGGCAGGGCGGCTCTGATGCAGGCGTATACGCGCTCGGCAGGCTGACCAGTAGGCCCGAGCTGCGGCCCACGCCGGAGTTCCGGCCAGAGTCCTCTGGCCGGCAGGAGTATCGCGTCGACCTGGTCGTCGAGAGGCACGTTCTACCCCCGATCACGCGGGCGGAGGCGCAGGCGCATCCGGTGCTCGCCCGGCTCGACGTCCTCCGTCGCCCCTGGGGCGGCACCAACTCCGCGGTCACGCCAGAGCAGTGGCGTGCCGTCCGCGCACTGGCGCCACTGGAGCCAGGGCTGGCCGCAGTGCACTGGGACCCCCTGGTGCACTGGGCCGTGCGCTTCGCCGAGTCGTTGGACCTCGAGGAGACCGAGCGCCGCTACAAGCTGGCGATCGCCGCCAGACTGCTCGCCGCCGCCAACGCTCTGCGGACCGACGATCCAGAATGGCCGAGGCTGCTTCGCCGATCATTCGGGCCTCCCAACAACCTCACGGCCTGGCGAATGCATGGCACCTTCCTGAGCTGGGTCGACGAGCATCGAGCCGAGGCCCGAACGATGCTCCAAGCGCTGTGGGACTCCGAGCGTGACGTGCACGCCGCACTCGAGTCGTTCTGCGCGCTGCTCCCAGTCGAGATCTCCGGAGACGGCACCAAGACCAACCTGGCCTCCTTCCTCCTCGGGGCCCGTGACGTCACGCGGTATCCCATCTACCGGGTGACTCCCTTCAGCGCGGCTCACCAGCTGACCGGCTGGACACACCGGAGCGAGGCGGAACCAGCCGACCGCTACGCCGAGGCCCTGCAGTTCCTGGACGCGTTCAGTGACCGATGCCGCGCGCGCGGCGTGAGCCAGATCCAGGACCGCCTCGATGCGCAGGGCTTGCTGTGGCAGGTGCTGGCCGGACAGGCGCCGCCGGGGTGGGATGCCGCTGAGATCGAGGCGTATCAGCGCTTCCTGGGAGGACAGGACGTGGACGAGCTGTCCGAGTTGGTCCAGCACTATCGGGCAGCGACCGGGTACCCGGAGGGTGGCAGACCGGAGCGGGAGGCTGAGCGCGAGGAGCTCGCCGTCGCACTGACCCCTGAGGCGCTCGCCGATCCGGACGTGCGGCTGCTCCGTCGGCTGGCAGGTCCTGCCTACGGGTCGGGGGGCCCACAACCGGGACTGAACAAGCTCCTCCAGAACGACGAGGACGTCGCGCGGGTGACCGACACGCTCCGATACCTGCTCTACGGTCCGGGAGACATTGTCGACCGCCTCGACGAGTGCATCCGTGGGGAACGGAAACTGCCCCGCGTCGGCGAGGCGATGATGGTCAAGGCGCTCGCCGTGATCGATCCGCAGCGCTGGATACCCTGCTACGTGACCGGTGGCAGGGTCGGCAAGCTGGCGATTCTGGAGCTACTCGGCGTGGATGCGCCGTGGGAGTCCGGAACCGGAGCAGCAGCTGCAGCCAGCAACGACGCGATCCGCGAGCGGCTCGAGCCCCATCTGCCTGATGACCCCTGGGGGATGCAGGAGTTCACCTGGTGGTTGCTGCACCGCGAGCGAGTGCCGGAGACACCCCTGGCCGCCCTCGCCGAGGAGCTGTACCTCGACGGGGACTTCCTCGCCCGGATACTGCGGTTGCTGGACGACAAGGGGCAGGTCGTCTTCTACGGGCCGCCTGGCACGGGCAAGACGTTCGTCGCGCGCAAGCTCGCCGGCCACATCGCTCGCGGTGGCGGCACGGTGGAAAAGGTCCAGTTCCACCCCTCCTACGCTTACGAGGACTTCATCGAGGGCTACCGGCCTCGGCTGGTCGACGGCCAGGTCACCTACGAGGTGGTCGACGGGCCGCTCAAGCGCATCGCGGCGCGAGCGCAGGAGCGCCCGGACGTCACTCACGTGTTGCTCATCGACGAGTTGAACCGTGCAAACGTCGCCAAGGTGCTCGGCGAGCTGCTCTTCCTCCTGGAGTACCGCGACGAGGAAATCCGGCTGCAGTACTCCGACACGCTGTTCGCGCTGCCGCCGAACCTGCAGATCATCGCGACGATGAACACCGCCGACCGGTCGATCGCCCTCGTCGACACCGCGCTCCGGCGTCGGTTTCACTTTGTGCCCTTCTTCCCACACCTCGCCCCGATCGACTCGTTGCTGCGCCGCTGGCTTGCCGACCGGCAGCCGGACCTCCGCTGGGTCGCCGACGTGGTCGATCGAGCGAACGAGAAGCTGGCTGACCACCACGTCGCGATCGGCCCCAGCCACTTCCTCAAGCCCCGACTGACCGAAGAACTCGTGCGGTTGACCTGGGAGTCGTCGGTCATCCCGTACCTGGAGGAGTACTTCTTCGCCGACCCCGATCAGGTCCGCCAGTACGGGTTGGATCAGCTGCGGGCCGGTGCCAGCGCGCTCAAGGACGCCGGGGAGCCGGACACCGGGGTCGACGAGGCCTTCTGATGAGGGAGCCGGTCATCCTCACCGAGTACCGGCCAAGCGCTCCCCTCGAGCTCAGCGTCTTCGAGCGGGACGCGCTCCGAACGCTGGTGCCAGGGCTCGTCGTGGAACCGGTGGCAGCGAGCAATGACACCTACACGCTCACACCCGGGTCCTCGGTGGGTCTCGTGCGCGTAGGGGAACTGACCGTCGAGCTCCGGCCCAAGGTGGGTATTGCACCGGTGCTGTTCCTGCTCTCCTACGCCGTGGACCCGCGGGCGTGGCGCGAGCCGCCGGCGCAGCTGGCCAAGGACGTGAACATCGCCGAGGCACTCGTCCCGCTCTTCGTCCGGGCAGCTGCGGCAGCGTTGCGACCCGGTCTCCTCCACGGTTATCGGGCGCGCGAGGACACCCTGACCACAATCCGGGGACGGGTGCGGATGGCCGAGCAGATGCGGGCCAGGACCGGGCTGCCGATGCCGATCGAGGTCGTCTACGACGAGTTCACTCCGGACGTGCTGGAGAACCGGCTGCTGCGCACCGCCGTGGACGTGCTCGGACGGCTGCGCCTTCGTTCGCCGGCCGCGCGGCGGTCGCTCGTCCGGCTCCACCAGCAGCTGGCGGGCGTCGGCTCGCTGGCCGTCGACGGACGCGGGGTTCCGGAGCCGGTCTGGACCCGTCTGAACGAGCGCTACCGGCCGGCGGTGGCACTGGCAAGACTCATCGTGACCGGTGCTGGACTGGAGGCTCGGGCGGGTGGCCAGGACGCGAGTGCCTTCGTCGTCGACATGAATGCCGTGTTCGAGAATTTCGTCCGTGCCGCGCTGCGGGAACAGCTCGGCGTGGACTCACGGGCGTTCCCGGCCGCGGGTCGCGGGCACAGGGTTCATCTGGACGTCGAGCACTTGGTAACGCTCGAACCAGACCTGTCCTGGTGGGCCGGAGACCGCTGCCTGTTCGTCGGTGATTGCAAGTACAAGCGGACGATCGGCACGGTTCCCAACGCCGACGTGTACCAGATGCTGGCCTACATGACCGCACTCCAGTTGGCGGAGGGGATGCTCGTCTACGCGGCGGGGGAGGACGTGCACGGCGACCTCACGATCCGATACGCGGGCCAACAGATCCACGTCCGGACCATCGACGTGACGACACCGCCGGCCGAGGTCCTCGAGCAGGTCCGTTCGCTGTCTCGACAGATCCGTGCCACCGTCGGGCCTGCGGCGGTGGCCGTGTAGCCGTCCTGTGGAAGCTCATCCCGGCGCGGTGTGGCGCGGAGCGCGTCACCCCGTGTCCGGACGGAAGGACAGCCACGCACAGCCCGATTGGTCGTGCGCCATGGCCCCGCTCGTCTGTGTGTCGACCTCAAGGCTCACTGTTCGGGCAGAGCGGCACCGGGCTGCTCGTCGGGTTCGGTGGGCCGCAGGTTCCGCTTTTTCCCCTTCATCCAAGTGATGACGTCATAGACCCGGATCGCCGAGAGCACCCGTGCACCCAACGCGCGGTCGGGGCGACGTCGCCGTCCAGCGCGCGGGTGTAGGCGGGCACACGCGGGGCGACGTCGGAGGCAGCCGATGATCACCCCTTGAGGTCTGCGTCATCTCGCCGATGGCGTGTGCCGGACCCGGTGGAGCGTGCCGATACAGAGGAGGCACCACCCCGCTGACCCAGGAGTTCCCACGTGCCCAGGTCCACCGCGGCCCGACCCCGCTCCGGGTCGAACAGGGGTGCCCGCACGACGAAGCGGGCTCCGAAGCGGCCACCGGCGAAGCGGACGCCGGCGAAGGGGCGCCGCCGGGCGAGGCCCGGGCGAGGTCGCCGAGCAGCTCTGCTCGTCGTGCTGGTGGCGGCCGGCGTCGTCGCCTGGCCGGCCATGCGACAGCACCTGTCCGGCGTGCCGTTCCTCGACTCGATCGTCTCCGCGCTCCCGACTTCGTCCGCGCCCACCTGGCCGCTGACCGGGGTCCCGGTCGAGGCGGTCCCCGACCGGCCGGCGCTCGCCGTGAAGATCGAGAACTCCGTCGCCGCCCGACCGCAGACCGGGCTGGACGCCGCCGACGTGGTGTGGGAGCAGGTGGTCGAGGGCGGGATCACCCGGTTCGTCGCCGTCTACCACTCCACCCTCCCGCCCGAGGTCGGTCCGGTGCGCTCGATCCGGCCGATGGACCCCGCGATCGCCGCGCCGCTCGGCGGGCTGCTCGCGTTCTCCGGGGGCGTGCAGACCTACGTCACCGCGGCCCAGGACGCCGGACTGCAGGTGCTCAGCCAGGACACCGGCGCCGACGGCTTCTCCCGGACGTCGACGCGCACTGCGCCGCACAACGTCTACGCGGTGCCGCAGACCCTCGTCGACCAGGCCGACGTCGCGCACCGCGCCGCACCCGGCGCCCAGTTCAACCACTCCGCGGCCGGCGATCGACCCACCGCCGTCGCCGCGGGGCAGCCGGCGACGAGTCTGGACCTCACGCTGTCCGGCGTCAGCCGCCCCCGGTGGACGTGGAGCGCGGCGGAAGGTCGCTGGCTGCGCAGCGAGGGGAGCGCTCCGGCCGTCGAGGCGGGCGGCCGGCGGATCGGCGCCGCCAACGTCGTCGTGCTCCGCGTCGACGTCCTCGCGACCCAGGCCCGTGATCCGGCAGGCAACCCCGTCCCGGAGACCATCCTCACCGGCACCGGCCCAGCCCTCGTCGCCTCCGGTGGGCACGCGGTCGAGGCCACCTGGTCCAAGCCGGGAACCGGTGACCGGATGACCCTCACCGGAGCGGACGGCGACCCGGTGGAGCTGGCGCCCGGGAGCACCTGGATCGAGCTGGTCCCCAACGACGGCGGCGCGGTCGTCACCGGTTGACCACGACGGACGGCGACGCTGACTGGCCCCTCGTCACCCCACCGACAGCCACGTCGCCGGGCTCGTGCTCGACGCCGCCGTCCGGACTCCGGAGCGACTGCGTCAGGTCAACGCCCTCTGCCGGCTCGTCGAGATGTCCCCCGTCATCCGATCAACGGGAAGGTGCAGTTCACCTCTAACGACGTCCGTCACCCCTCACGAGGTGGTGGGCTCGTCGAGTCGGTCGTGCTCCCCGATGAGCTCCGCCTCGAGGATCTCGCCCGGCTCCGGTACGTCGGCGGGGCGGCCGTCGTCGTCGGCGGCGAAGGGCAGTCCGTACGCCTCGCAGAGGAAGCGCCGGCGGTAGACGTCCTGGGCGTCGCGGACCACCTTCATCACCAACCGCGCGTTGACGCCGGCGCCGATGGCGATGCCGAGGACGGGCACAGCCTGACCGAGCTTCTTCTGGGTCAGCTTGAAGCCCAGGCCGCCGTAGATGCCCCGCACCGCGAGGGTGACGGCGCTCTTGTTCAGCTCGGCCCACGTCTTGTTGCGTGCCAGGCTCTGCACGAGGTTGTTGAGCTGACGGAACGCCTCGGCCTTGGCGCTCCCGCTGGCCAGCCCCACGCCCAGGGTCTGGGCAGCGATGACCGACTCCTCCGGTAGCCGAGGGTCGTAGCCGTACGACATCGCGACGTGTCCCACCGCCCGCCGGCAGGCCAGCAGGGTCGCCGCAGCATCGGCGACGAGCGCGGTGATCACGACTCCGGCGCCTGCCACGCCGCCGACACCGGCGCCCAGAACCGTCCCCCCCGCGGCGACGGCCTGACCGCCGGAGACAGCGAAGCCCGCGGCTGCGCCCTGGGCGCCGGAGGCGAGTGCGTACTTCAAGGCCAGGGAGGCAGACGTCCCGTCGACCTCCTGCAGGGAGAGGTTGCGGATCTGGGCCAGCTCGTCGAGCGAGTGACCGTCCTTGGCGAAGGCCTTGAGAACCCGTTCACGGGACAGCGACCAGTGCGCACCACGGACCAGGGTCTCCTCGACCCCCTCGACCGCCTGCTCCAGCGCGGACTTCAGCGCGTCGGCCCCCGGGACCGAACCGGCGACGCGGCCGGCGGACTCACCGGCGGCGGCCAGGCGTCGGCTGACCGGTACCGGGAGCCTGGGCTTCCGCTCCCGCTTCTCCTCGATGCGGGCGTGGATCGCCTTCCAGGCATCGACGTCGTACGCGGTCATCGATGCCAGGGCGTCGTGATCGGCCATGTTCGTGCGTCCCCCGCTGAGCTGGTCGTGTCTCTCACGCGGTCTGCTGACGTGCCGGCGGACCGCCATCCCGAAGCGGAGGGACTGTAGCCAGGCGCACCGCCATGGGCGGTCACCCCACGCCGAGGCCCTGCTGGTCGCGATGCCGCACGGGTTCTGCCTGATCGGCCTCCGAGAACGGGCGCGCCTCCTCGCCGGGGCGGGCCCGCAGAGGTTCCCGCTCGTGGTCACATCACCGGGAAGGGGGTGGAGGAGCCGGCGAGGACGTCGCTAGGTCTGCAGGGACGCCGGTGCGCTCGGCGCCGGCGGCGGCGACCAGCTCGCCGACGGCGCGGCTCAGGGCCTCGGTGATCGAGTGCCCCGGCAGCCGCTCGGCGACCGCCCGCTCGACGCTCGTGTAGTACCAGAGCAGCTCGTCGCGGCTCGCGTTGAACGTCGACCAGAAGTCCTGCCCGTACCGGCGGACGTCGGCGGCGATGCAGAGTCCGTTGTGCGTCTTGTCGGCCGCGGTCACCAGCAGCGCGTCGAGCGGCTTGTCGGCGAGGCCGGCCACGTAGTCCCGCTTCCGCTCGGCCCACGTCCCGCTGCGGTTGCCGTCGGCGTCCAGACCGTCCGAACAGGCCCGCATGATGTCGGCGACGGCGTCCCCGAAGCGCGACCGGATGTCGGCCAGCACCGCGCCGCCCGTGCCGGCCGGCGCGTCCTCGACCGCGTCGTGCAGCAGCGCGGCGATCGCCTGGTCCTCGCTGCCGCCGTGCTCCATGACCAGCGCGCTGACGCTCATCAGGTGCGTCATGTACGGCACCCGCGAGCCCTTGCGCAGCTGATCCCGGTGGTGCCGCGAGGCGTACAGCAGGGCGTCGTCGAAGCGCTCGGTCAGCGGGCCGGAGCCCATCTCGCGGCGGTTCTCCAGGGACGTCGTCATCGGTCTCCTCGTCTGTCGATAGGGACGTGCGGTCAGCGCAACCGCTCGAGCCGCTCCAGTGCGGCGGTGAAGCTGTCGTTCCACAGCCCCAGGTGCTCCCACCGCTCGGCGACGTAGGCGGTCGCCTCCTCGACGGACATGCCCTGCTCGCGCACCAGCCAGCCGCGCAGCACCAGGCCGGTGCGCGAGGCGCCGCCGTGGCAGTGCACGAGCAGCCGGTGCCCCTCGGCGCGCAGCGCGGCCATGTCGTCGAGGACGTCGGCCAGGACGACGTCCAGGTCGGTGTTGTGGTCGTTGTCCGCGAGGTACGCCATCCGGTGCACGGTGTGGGGGAACGGCTCGCCGAGCCGGCACAACGAGATGACCGCGAAGTCCTCCTCGCTGTACCGGGCGCCGTCGAGGTTGCCGGCCCAGATGCCGGGGAGGACCTCGCGCGGGCCGATCCGCGGGATGACGCCCGGGTCGTACGGTCCGGCGTCCTTGCCGTCGAGGGCCGCCGCCAGCTGCTGCAGGTCGGCCAGTCGCCAGACCTTCTCGCCGTGGCCGGGCACCCGGCCGTGGACGACCGACGCCCACCGCGCCGGGATCCCGCCCATGCCGAACACCGCCCCGGCCAGCCCGCCGGCGACCGCGGCCACCGTGTCGGTGTCCCCGCCCAGGTCGATGACCAGCCGCAGCACCTCGGCGAAGTCCCGGCCGTGCCGCAGCGCCCACACCGCCTGGCCGAGCGTCGGCCACACCGCGCCGTTGGACTCGGTCGCGTCCTCGGGCGTCCAGTCCGGCGCCAGCACGGTCGCCCACCGCTCGCGGTGCTCGTCCGGCACCGCCATCAGGGCGAAGGGGATGAACTCCAGCGGGTCGTCGCCGTCCAGCGCGACCCGGATCAGTTCGTGGAAGACCGCGCAGCCCTCGCCGGCGGACGGGTCGCCGTGGGTGAGCGCCGAGATCCGGCGGGCAGCGTCCATCGTCGCCTCGCGGCCCTCGCGGGAGAACCGGATGGCGGCCGGCGTCGTGCGCATCAGCGACCCATTGCCGGCGGCCCGGCCGGTGCGCCGGAAGTGCTCGGCGGCGGCGACGTCCCACGGGAGACCGGACCCGAGGACCGCGCGGGTCTGGATGCCGACGTCCGGCGGGTCCGCGGCCGCCCACGTGCGGAAGCGGTCGAACAGGTCGGTCTCGTCCAGGCCGCCGCGCTCGACGAGGGACGTCGCGACCAGCAGCGCCATCTGGGTGTCGTCGGTGAACTCGCCGGGCTCCCAGCCGAGCGCACCGCCGCCGCACATCTCGGTGTGCGTGCCGCGGGCCGGCTGCGGGAAGCGGGCGGTGAACTGCCCGGGCGGGCCGAACTCGAAGGGGGCGCCCAGGGCGTCGCCGACGGCCGAGCCGACCAGTGCGCCGGCGACGCGGTGACTGCGGTGCATCGGCGGGGTCACTCAGGCCTCCTGCGGGGGGTGGGTCAAGCACGCTCGGTTCCTTCGTGTCGCGGGGCACCCGCTACACAACACCGGTCTCGAAGCAGCGGTCCCCGCCTCAGCAACGTCGCCACACTGTCCTGGTGGCTGATCAGGGAGTGGTCACCACTTCACCGAGTCTCACGGGCTTTCAGTCGCGACGCTCTGGGTCACCTGTCGATAGCCCCGCAGGTGTACCCGCCACCCGGGGGTCTGACAGGTGTGACGATCGCGACGACATGCTCGTCCGCAATCCTGTAGAGGCGCCTGTCCTGGCTCACCAGGTTCACGCCATCTGCATGACCCAGGTAGACCCCCTGGATCGGAACCCGCTCGGAAGCCGTGTCCGGGGCCCAGTAGATGCAGACCTGGTCCGCCCGCACGGCTGTGTACTGGCCGGCCGCGAAGGTCTCCGGCTCGCCGTTCATGACGCCCTCTGCGGCTTCCAGGCCAAGGCCTCGCGCCATCAGACCGACCCAGGCGATCGCCAGCACGGCCAACGCCACGAGTGCCAGCGGATGACTCCGCCGTGCGACCAGGTGGAAGAGCCCGTAGGTCGTCACCAGGAAGAACAGGCTCAACCCGATCAGGTAGTAGGTGGCAGGTGGCCATTCCCTCAGTCCCACCCGGATGAGCAAGACCGGCATCAGCGCCATGAAGCCCGCAGCAGAGCCAGCGATGCCCCTGGTGTGCCATCGGATCCTGCCGGCAGCGCCGTCGGGCCTGTACGAGTCACCGCGGCCTCTACCTCGTATCAACAAGGCCCTCGCATACCTGAGGACCCGGTAGAGGGAGACGACAATCCAGAGAACCGCGAAGGCGGCGAACGACACGAGCGAGCCGGCTGCCAACATCAAGAGGCCGAACAGCGTTGCTCTCGCGACCAAGCCAGCCTGGCTCAGTCCGACTTCCTCGGGCGATGTCCCGAATCGATGGAGAAAGGCATGATCGAAGCTGTACAGAGCGGCGTAGGAGACACCTCCCAGAGTCGCCAGGGCAAAGCTCACGTTGCCGGGGTGGAGCCACTCCGGTCGCCCCCGACGCTCAGCGATCCGCCGCTCGTGGCTGATGCGCAGATAGGGCTTCCCCGCTGACGGTCCAGGGCCTCCGCTCCGGTCGGGGACGGGGAGGGGGGCAGCCGCTGAGCTGGGCTCGATCAGACGCCTCGGAACTGCCTGCCGCGTCTGAGCCGGGTGGTCATGCCGATCCCCGGGGATGTCCGCCCGTTCGCACTCCGTCGGGCTCTTCGGGGCAGGGGCAGCGGCTGCGGTGCTGCCGTCTCCGGGATCACGGGCAGCGTTCATGCCAGAGCGTGGCCGGCGGGGCGCCCGTACCCAGCCCCGTGCAGCATCCTTCAGGGTCACCGGGGGGAGAGTAGGGACTGCCCCCTCGTTGCTTGCTCAGCTGTCCGGCGTGGCCCGGCAACTTCCCGCACGCACGAGTGACCACGCCTGGTCATTGGCGGGACGGCTGTGGCAGGAGCGAGGACGACCTCCGCGAGCCGTCCGTGACGCAACACTGACCGTGGGTAGCGTCCGCGTCGCCCGAGGGACCAGGCAGTCCATCTCCCCCCGGGCCTCTCGCGTCAGGAGAACCGGAGAGGTCCGCGGAGCGTCCGCCCGGCCCTAGACGAACTCCGACTTCCGCAGCCAGACGAACGCGGCCCAGCCGGGCAGGATCGGCAGCCAGAACGTCGCGATCCGGTACAGGAACACGGCCGGGACGGCGATCGTGTGGTCCATCCCGGCGGCCACCAGTCCCGCGATGAGGGCGACCTCGAGAGCGCCGAGGCCACCGGGCGTCGGGGCCGCGGCCGCGACGGCGGCACCGGCCAGGTAGACCGCGCCCACGGTGGCCAGGCCCAGGCCGCCGCCGAAGGCGCGCGTGGACAGGTAGAGGCACACCAGGTAGCCCAGGGTGATCACGGCGGAGCCACCCAGCAGCAGCGCGATCTTCCCCGGCGTCCGCAGGGCGGAGCCGACGCCGGAGACCGCGCGGCGCAGCACCGGCAGCAGGCTGCCGAGCAGCCGCCGCCGGACGGCCGGCCAGGCGAGCATCGCGGCGGCCAGGGCCAGCACGATCGCGGCGCCCCACAGGAAGAGGTGGGGGTCGGGCAGCCGGAGGGAGCCGAAGGCCGATCCGCCGGCCCAGACGGCGAACACCGCCATCAGCAGGACGTGGACGACCGAACCGGCCACGTAGTCCAGGCCGACCGCCGAGGTGGCCACCGCCGGGTGGACGCCGCTGCGCTGCAGGTAGCGCACCTGCAGGGCCATCCCGCCGAGGCCCGCCGGTGCCAGCTTGGAGGCGAACGACGAGGCGAGCTGCGCGACGAACGTGGGCAGCGCCCGCAGCCGGCCGGGGACGGCGCCGACCAGGCTGAGGGCGGCGCCTCCGTAGGTCAGCGCGGACATCGCGAGGATGGCCGGCGCCCACGCCCAGTCCGCCTCGCGGACGCGGGTCAGCATGCCCGGCACGTCCCCGAACTGCGGTGCGAGCAGGTAGGTGGCCACGACCAGCAGGACGACGGTGAGGACGGTCCTGGCGTGGAGGCGTTCCAGGTCGGCGAGCCGGGGCTCGGGGACCCCGCACCGCTGCGACACGGCGGCCCGCAGCTGCCCGACGAGCTCCTTGCGGTGGCGGAGGGCGTCCCGCGTGGCGCCGCTGAACGAGTTGGGCTGCAGCCGGGGCAGCGCGGCGGCCACCGCCTCCGGGCCGAGCTCGGCGATCGCGGCGTCGACGGCGGGGTCGACCCCGACCTGCAGGGCCAGCGCGGCGAGGAGCTGGGCGACGTCCGCGTCGAGGAGGGCGGGCGCGGCGGCGACCTCGCTGAAGCCCCAGTCGATCAGCCAGGGCGACCCCTCGCGGTCGAGGAGGACGTTGGCGCGGCGCAGGTCGCGGTGGGCGACGGAGTGCCGCCGCAGGACGGCCACCTGGTGCCAGATCCCGTGCAGGACCGGCGTCGTCACGGCGTCGTCCGGCAGCCGGTCGATGGTCGTGCCGTCGACGAGGTCGTAGGACAGCAGGAAGGAGTCCCGCCCCACCGGCGCGATCGTCCGCAGCCGCGGCGTCCGGGCGCCGGCGTCCCGGGCGAGCAGGGAGACCAGCGCCTCGTGCTCGACGGTGCGGCGCAGCGAGGAGAACGGGCGCTCGTCCCCGACGTTCTTCAGCCGGACCATCCGCCAGGCGCGGAACAGCAGGTCGGCGGCCCGGTTGTCCGCCCCCATCACCTTGGCGAAGACGCGGTCGCCGTCCTGCAGGGTGGCGACGTAGGGGACCGAGCCGCGGGCGTCGACCGAGGCCGGCTGCAGCTGCGCCACCGGCAGGCCGGCGCCGGTCAGCGCGGCGGCGACCGCGCCTGCGGTCGGCCGGCTGCTGGGACGGCCCAGCAGCAGGAGCGTCCCCGAGCCCGCCAGGCCACCGAGCAGGAGCGCGAGCACCACCGTGGCGGGGACGGGCAGCGGCACCAGCAGCCGCAGCAGCGTGACCGCCGCCAGCAGCACCACCCCGGCCCGCCGCCACCGGCGGGACACGAACGGCGCGAGCACCACGAACGAGCCCGCGACCACGGCGACGCCGTCCACGGTGAGGCCGTCGACGCCACCCCCGCGGGCGAGGGCGTCGGTGCCGGCCCGGCCGACCACCTCCTCGACGCCGCGCAGGAGCGCCACCGCCAGCACGCCGCTGACGAGGAGGTGCCCGAACAGCCGGTGGTGGCGGGTGACGAGGGGAGCGACCCACGCCGCGGTGACCGCCGCCAGGACCAGCAGGGTCACCGCCCCCACCAGGACCCGGTCGACGGCCGGCGTCAGGAACGACAACCGCCGGGCGAGGTCCTCGTCCAGCGACGTGGCCGCGCCGCGCGACCACCGGGCGACGGTGACGAGCACCAGGGCGACCGCGGCGAACACGACGGTGCGGAGGACGTCGCTCGGTGACCGGACGTAGCCGGTGACCTCCTCCTCGGTGTGGTCACCGGCCACCGTGCCGGTGGGAACCGGCTCCGCCGGCGGGGCGACCGCTGCGCCGGGACGCGCCGGCCCTCCGGTCCGCGTCATGCCGACCACCTCCTCGGCCGTGTCCCCGAGGTCGCGGCGCGAGAGGTGGCCGGCCCGGACGACGGATGCGGCGGGCACCGAGGGTAGGGGTGGACGGGCCGCGGCGGGCCGGGATCGGGCGCAGGAAGGCAGCCGCGGTGAGCGGGTCAGAACGTCAGGCCGTGGCGCTCGATGATGCGCTGCGTCCCGTCGGGGTCGGCGTCGCACTGGTAGGGAGCGGCCATCTCGGCGAGTTGCTCCGGCGTCGGGGGGTCGGTCAGGCCGCCGAGCCAGCGGAAGAACTGTTCCAGCCCGGCGGGGGAGATCAGCTCGAGCACCGCAGCCGGCTCGTCACCTGCGTTCCAGAAGGTGTGCCACTGGTCCCGCGGCTTGAAGACCAGGTCGCCGGGGCCGGCGACCACCTCGTCGTCCCCGAGGACCGCACCGATCCGACCCGAGAGCACGAAGGTGTACTCGTCCTCCCGGTGGTGCCGGTGCAGCGGGGCGGCCAGGGCCCTGGGCGCGAAGAGGTGCTGGACGAGGGCGAACCGGTCACCGGCGTCCGCACCGTCGATCATGAACCGGTCACGGACCCCGGCCGGATCACCCAGCACCACGCCGTCCGCGGCCCGGAGGATGCGCGGTGTCGAGGGGACAGCTGGTCGGTCGTCCATCGTCGTCTCCTCGATGGCGGGCGGGCGAGCACGGTACTGCCGGCGAGCCGCCGCGGGGAGGGTCCGGGCAGGTGGCGTCAGGCGCTGACCTCCTCGTGGGTGTTCACCCCGGGGATGCGCCGCACCGACCCCCAGCCGAAGCGGGCCCACACCACCAGCAGTCCGGCGCCGACGAGCGAGCCCAGGGTGTCGCGGAACAGGTCGCCGTTGGTGTCGTCGTTGTCCTCCGACAGGGCCGTGCCGAACCACGCGTCGGACCGCCACTCGAACAGCTCCCACAGCGCCCCGACGGCGATGCCCAGGGCCGCGGTGACGACGCCGATGCCGATGTAGTGCTGCAGGTGCGTCTCGTCGCGGGGGTCCGGGACGACGTCCACGCGGGCCAGCGCGATGTAGATCACCGGCGCGGTGAGCATCGGCAGCGTGAAGTGCACCAGGTCGTCGAAGCGGACGAACTCGTCGTACAGGCCGAGCGTCTCGCCGAACCCCTGCAGCGCCATGCCGAGGGTCAGCGACAGGTCGTAGAGCCGCGGCAGGTTCACCAGCCGCGCGACGAGCGTGATGCCGCCCAGGGCAGCGAGCAGCGCCGCCGATCCCCAGTCCCCGGCGACCGCGTAGACGACGGCCCCACCCAGGATGACCAGCCGGAGGACGTCGATGCCGTCCCGCACGATCGGCGTCCAGTCCCCGAGCAGCAGCGTGCGTCCGTCCACGCCCGGCTGCCTACCCGTCGGCGACCGGAGGTTGCACACGTCGTCGAGGCGTTCCGGGGTCACCGCCACCGAGCGGTACCCCGTCCAGGCCGAGGATTCGAGCACGCGTCCACTCGTGGTCCACCGCGAGCTCCCGGCCCCGCCGGCGGGGTCGTGCTCCCCGAGCTACAGGAGATCGACGCGCCGTGTCGACGCGTCGGGACGGCCACTGACGTGCGGCGGGCGTCGTCGTCCTCCTTGCGTGCCCGCCCTCCACCTCGGGAGCCTCGGAGGCGTCCGAGGGGGGAGAGCGACATGAAGTACGTCGTCACCTGGCGGGAACGGCCGACCGGCTCGGCCGGCGAGTACGAGGCGGCGCAGAAGCGGATCCTCGACGTCTTCTCGCAGTGGGAGATGCCGAAGAGCCTGACCTTCCACCAGTTCGTCGTCCGCGTCGGCGAGTTCGGCGGCTACGCCGTCATCGAGACCGACGAACCGGCCGACCTGCAGTACCTCACCACCGTCTACGCGCCGTTCACCTTCACCGTCGAGCCGGTGATGGACGTCATGGACGCCGTCGCCGCCGAGACGCGCGGGATCGAGTGGCGGGATTCCCTGCCCACCCGGTGACCTTCGGACCTGGTCCCGCGCAGGGCGCCTTCCTACGGTGACGGGACATGGCCGCCACGAGCGCGCCCCTGCTGGTCGCGGTCGACGACGACCCCGCCCTGCTGGCCGACGTCGAGCGGGAGCTGCGCAACCGGTACGCGTCGGACTACCGCGTCTGCTGCCTGCGCTCGCCGGACGAGGCCCGCCGCACGCTGGACGAGGTCGCGACGGCCGGCGAGGAGGTCGCCCTGGTGCTCGCCGGCGAAGAGCTGGCGGGCGCACCGGGCTCGGACCTCCTGGCGGGGGTGCCGAGCCTGTTCCCGCACGCCCAGCGCGCGCTGCTCCTCCCGTGGGCCCACGTCGGCGACCCGGACACCGGCGACGCGGTCTTCGAGGACATCGCCCGCGGACGCATCGACCAGTGGGTGACCCGGCCGGCACCGCCTCCCGACGAGCAGTTCCACCAGGCGGTCTCGACCTTCCTGCTCCGGTGGGCTGAGGCGCGGCGACGCGCGCCGCACACCATCGACGTGGTCGGTGAGACGTGGTCCGGCCGGGCCTACGAGCTGCGCGAGACGCTCGGCCGCTGCGCGATGCCGCACCGGTTCTGCCTGGCCGGCTCCGAGGAGGGCCGCGCCATCCTCGCCGACGCCGGCCTGGACAGGCGGCTGCCGATCCTGCGCATGCCCGACGGGCGGGTCATGGAGGACCCCACCGACATGGACATCGCGCGCTCGGCCGGGACGACGATCGACCCGTCCGGGGACCGCTACGACCTCGTGGTCGTCGGCTGCGGCCCGGCCGGCCTGTCCGCGGCCGTCTACGGCGCCTCCGAGGGGCTGCGCACCGTCGTCATCGACTCGGGCAGCATCGGCGGGCAGGCCACGGCGAGCTCGTCGATCCGCAACTACCTCGGCTTCCCGCGCGGCCTCAGCGGCGCGGACCTGGCCCGCCGCGCCTACCAGCAGGCATGGGTCTTCGGCGCCCGGTTCGCCTTCATGCAGCAGGTCACGCACCTGGCCCGGGAGGACGACGGCGTCGTCCTGACCCTGCACACCGGCGGCGTCGTGGTGGCCCGCGCGGTCGTGCTCGCGACGGGTGCGAGTTACCGCCGGCTCGGTGTCGAGCCGCTCGAGGAGCTGCGCGGCGCCGGTGTCCACTACGGCGCCGCCGCCTCGGAGGCGCCGCTGGTGGCGGGGGAGGAGGTGTACATCGTCGGCGGCGCGAACTCCGCCGGGCAGGCCGCCCTGCACCTGGCCCGCTACGCCAAGCGGGTCACGCTCGTGGTGCGGGCCGCGAGGCTGGCCGCCGGGATGTCGCACTACCTGGTCCGCCAGGTGGAGGAGACCCCGAACATCGAGGTCCGGACGGGCACCGAGGTCGTCGACGGCGGTGGCGACGGCCGGCTGGAGCGCCTGGTGCTGCGCGACCGCACGAGCGGCGAGCAGGAGACGGTCAGCGCCTACGCGCTCTTCCTCATGATCGGCGCCCGGCCGCACACCGAGTGGCTGCCGCCGACGGTGGAGCGGGACGACGCCGGGTTCGTCCTGACCGGCTCCGACCTCAGCGCCGGCGTTCTCCAGGCGCTCGGGCGTCCACCGGTGCCGCTGGAGACCAGCGTGCCCGGGGTCCTCGCGGCCGGGGACGTCCGGCACGGGTCGGTCAAGCGCGTGGCCTCCGCCGTCGGGGAGGGCTCGATCGCCATCCAGTTCGTCCACCGCCTGCTCGCGGTGTGAGCCGTCGCGGTGGGCCCGGGTCACCGCCGGGTCGGGGTGCGTGGCCGGATCAGGGGGCCAGCAGCGACGCCACGTGCGAGTACACGGTCGGTTCCGCCCGGTCGACGAGACCGGCCCGGCTGCACAGGCCCGCCGCCCGGTCCGCCACGTCGTCGACCGACCCGATCCCGTCGAGGAGGAGCACGCAGCTGCGGTCCACCTCCTCGGCCGCGTCGCGGCCCTCCGCGGTCGCCGACTTGGCCGCCGTCGCCTCGGCGTCCACGACGCCCAGGTGCAGGCCGCAGACGTCCGGGTCGGTCAGCACCGCCGGCGCCAGCTCCTGCCCGACCCACGCGGTCAGGCGCGACAGGTCGCCGGTCGGCAGCTGCAGCACCGCCAGCCGGTGGCCGACCGTCGCCCCGTGGGAGACCAGCACGCGCAGCACCGCCCGGTGCGGCCGGCGGAACGTCGCCACCACCTCGCGGGTCAGCGGCGTCGGGTCCTCGAGCCTGGCCAGGTACGCAGGGGACGAGAACACCGCCGTGTCCCGGGCCTCGTAGAGCGTCAGGTGCTGCTGCCCGGGTCCCGCGCGCCGCACGTAGCGGCGGCCGCGCAGGAACCCCGGCACGGCGACCCGCTCGGGCAGGTGCTCGTGGGTGTACCAGCGGCTGAAGCGCGCCTCGTCCGCCGGGTCGACGTCCACCGCGTACACCATCAACGCCCGACCCAGCAGGCCCGGTCGCCGTCCGTGCGTCCAGGCGTTCGGTCCCGTCCCGGTCATGCCGGTCCCCTCCTCGGAGCGCTCCCACCGGCGACCACCGGCCCGGGGTCGCCGTCACCGGCCCCGCCGTCCCGTGGCGACACGGCGGGCGCCGCGGGGCGGGGCGCGGTGATCACGGATGCAGGGACTACCCCACGTACGAGCTCAGGTCCGCCTCGACGACCCGGTTGCGCAACTCGCCGAGCCCCGTCGCCGCGACGACCACCTCGTCGCCCGCCTGCAGGAACGCGGCCGGCGTGCGCGCGTACCCCACGCCTGACGGCGTACCGGTCAGCACGACGTCCCCGGGCCGCAGGGTCATCCCGGCCGAGAGCTCGCTGAGGATCCGCGGGATCGGGAACGCCATCTGGCCCAGCGTCGCGCTCTGCCGCACCTCGCCGTTGACCGTGCAGGTCAGCTCGATGCTCGACAGGTCACCGAGCTCGTCGAGCGTGACGACCTCCGGGCCGAGCGGGCAGGTGCCGTCGATGCTCTTGCCCTTGGACCACTGGTTGCCGTGCCGGCGCTGGATGTCGCGCACCGTGACGTCGTCCGCCAGCGTCAGTCCGAACACGTGGTCCCACGCCCGGTCCTCGGGGATGTTCCGCCCGCCCCGGCCGACCACCACGGCGATCTCGCCCTCGTAGTCCAGCTGGGTGGACAGCGCCGGGTCGATCGGCACGTCGGCGCGCGGGCCGACCACCGTGGCCGCCGCGCGGAAGAAGAAGGTGGGGTGCGCGGGCATCTCGGCGACCTGGTGCCCGCCGGCGGCGTGGCCCTCCGCGAAGTGCTCCACGTAGTTCCAGCCGACGCAGTAGACGCTGCCCGCCGGCCGCAGGGGAGCGAGCAGCTCCACCGACTCCACCGGTACGCCGGGGCCCGCGGCGGCCACGATCTCCTTCAGGGCGGCGGCGTCGCCCAGCGGCAGGTCCGAGACCGAGCCGCCGGGAGGGCCGAGCGGCACGACCTCCCCGTTGCGCCGCAGCCCTGCGCGGCAGGCCTCTCCGTCGGTGTACGTCACGAGGCGCATGCCGGCTCCCGTCCTGGTGTCCTGTTGTGGCCCTTGCCACACCGTCAATCAGATCATATATTCCTCCGCATGGTGTTGCGGTCTTCGGAGATCTACGGCGAGCTGCGGCGGCGCATCCTGGCCGGCGAGCTCTCGCCCGGTCAGCGGCTCGTCGTCCGTCGGCTGGCGGAGGAGTTCGGCTGCAGTGACATCCCCGTCCGGGAGGCGCTGCGCAGCCTCGAGGGCGACGGCCTCATCGAGATCGCCCCGTACCGCGGCGCCCAGGTGCGCGTGTACCGGCCCGACGAGGTGCGCGAGGCCTACCTGATCCGCGCGAACCTCGAGGGTGCCGCCACCGGCGCGGCCGCCGACTTCATCGACGACGAGACGCTGGCCCAGCTCGAGCGGTTGATCGAGCAGATGGACGACGTGCTGGCGACCGAGGACGTCACCGGCTTCAGCGCGCTCAACCGCGAGTTCCACGAGCTGATCTTCTGCGCGTGCCCGTACCGGCGGCTGCAGGAGCTGATCTCCAACGTCTGGGACGGCCACGTCGGCATGGTCACCGTCATGCGCCTGCACCCCGAGCGGCTGCACCGCTCCAACGCGGAGCACCGCGCCATCGTGGCCGCCCTCCGCGCTCGCGACGGCGAGCTCGCCTCCCGCCTGGCGTGCCAGCACAAGCTCCGCGTCGGCGACGACCTGGTCGCCGCGCTCATGGAAGAGGACGAACGCGCCGTGCAGACGGCGACGACCGACGAGGTGGCCCTGCCGTGACCCAGCCCCTGACGCTGCCGGAGGGCAAGACCGCCGTCGTCCTGCTCAACATCGCCTACGAGGCGTGGGCCGAGGGCGCCGCACCGGGCCTCGGTCCCATGGGCAACCCGCTGCCCGCCGGCGTGTTCGACACCAACGCCGCCTCGTTCGGCGAGTACGGCTGGCGGGTCGGCATCTGGCGGCTGCTGGAGAGCCTCGACCGGCACGGTGTGCAGGCCACGTTGTTCACCAGCGGCCGCATCGCCGAGCTGAACCCCGAGTCGCTGAAGTCGGCCCAGGGCGCCGGGCACGAGATCGCCCCGCACTCCTACGCGCAGAACATCATCCCGGCGCTGCTCGACCCCGAGGACGAGAAGGCCAACCTCGACCTGACCCTCGAGCGCCTCGGTGACGTGGTCGGGCGGGACGCGCTGCACGGCTGGCTGAGCCCCCGGTGCACGCCGAGCGAGAACACCGGGCGGCTGCTCGCCGAGGCCGGCCTGCAGTGGTTCTCCGACGTCTTCGACCGGGACCAGCCCTACCTGCGGGACGACACCGGAAGCCTGGTCTGGCTGCCGTTCACCATGGACGTCAACGACCTGCCGCTCTACATGAAGCACGGTCAGCAGCCGCGCCGGCTGCTGGAGACCTTCACCGACACCCTCGCGTGGACCGAGCGGCACGAGCAGGGCATCGCGCACCTGGACGTCACCGTCCACGCGCACGTCTTCGGCCGGCCCTACGGGGCCTGGGTCTTCGACGAGATCTGCGCCGAGGTCGCCCGGCGTCCCGAGGTCTGGGCACCCACCCGGTCCGAGTACTCCCAGTGGTTCCTGAGCCAGGGGAACCAATCCGGCTGACCCGTCCCGACGGGCAGTTCCCCCACGGCCCCGCGTTCGCGGTCCGGCCGTCCACCTGCGTGCGACGAGGACGTCCACGGAGCAAGGAGGTATGCGCGTGAGCACTCCTGTCGACACCCAGACGGTCCCGGAGGGGCGCGTCGCCCGCCTGGGCTACTACTTCAAGGAGTCCGGGCCGGCCTGGCTGGCCGGTGGGCTCAACATCGGCGGCGCGTCGGTGACCAACGCGGTGATCCTCGCCGCGGCCACCGGCTTCGTCTTCGGCTGGGTGATCATCCCGGCGGTCATCGCGATCTGGGCGGCCGGGTACGCCTGCGTCAAGATCTCGGTCGTCGCCGGCCGCAACCCGATCGCGGTGATGCGGGACGAGGTCCACCCGCTGGTCGCCTGGGCCAACGGGATCGCCATCCTGCTGGTGAACCTGGTCTTCCACACCGTCCAGGTCGTCCTCGGGGCCGCAGCGCTGCAGCTGCTCTTCCCGCAGCTCGGCGTCCGCGCGTGGGGGATCGCCTTCGTCATCGTGGTCGCTCTCATGGCGCTGCTGCCCGGCCGCAGCCGCGTGATCGAGAAGCTGCTGCAGTTCTTCCTCTACATCCTCGCGGCCACGTACCTCGTCGCCCTGTTCGTCGTCCCGATCGACTGGGGTGGCGTCGGCGAGATGTTCACCTTCACCCTCCCGTCGGACGCGACCTCGGTGCTGCTGTTCACCGCCGTGCTGGGTTCCGCGCTCGCCATCAACGTCCCGACGATCCAGGGCTACGGCAGCATCGCCCGCGGCTGGGGCGTCGAGCGGCTGCCGCTCATCCGCTTCGAGACCGGCCTGATCAACGTCATGCTGACGTTCGTGTCCTTCGCGGTGATCATCGTGGTGGGCTCGACGCTGTACGCGCAGGGCATCCCGGCGACGAGCGCGGTCGCCGCGGCGGAGTCACTGCGACCGGTCACCGGGGACCTCAGTGCCGTGCTGTTCGCGGTCGGGTTGCTCGGCGCCGTCCTGACCACGGCCGTCGTGCAGACCAGCGTGGCCGGCTACGTCGTCAGCGACCTCGTGCGCTGGCCGGTCCGGATGACCGACAAGCGGTTCAAGATCGTGCAGGCCGTCGTCCTGGCGGTGGGCATCTCCATCCCGTTCTTCGGCTGGGACCCGTTCGTGTGGGTGTCGTGGGGTGCGGCGTTCAACAGCACGTTCATGCCGATCGGCATCGCCACGTGGTGGTACCTGGTGAACAAGAAGTCGCTGATGGGCGCGCACAAGGCCGGGCCGCTGCTCAACGCCGGCCTGGCGTTCAGCCTGCTGGTGGCGATCGCCGCCGCGGTCCGCTTCTGGTACGTCACGATCTGAGAGAGGGGATCCGGTGCTCGTTCCCCGGGGGTGCACCTACACCCGGCCCGTGCAGGTGGCCGACGCCGTGGCCGTCCTCGTCGACGACGAGGACGCCCGGCCGGTCGCCGGCGGGATCGCCCTGACCCTGCTCCTGCGGTCCGGCTTCGCCCCGCCCGGCCCGCTCGTCGACCTCGGCGGGCTCCGGGGAGAGCTCGGCGGGATCGAGCCCACCCCGGACGGCGGGCTGCGGCTCGGGGCCCTGGCCACGCTGCGCGACCTGGAGCTCTCGCCGCACGTCGCGCAGCACGCGCCGGTGCTCGTCTCGGCCCTGCGCCGGGTCGCCAGCATCCGCATCCGCAACACCGCGACCATCGGCGGCCACGTCGCGCACGCCGATCCCCACCAGGACCTGCCACCGGTGCTCCTCGCCCTCGGGGCCGAGGTCGAGGGCACCGGCCCGGACGGCGACTTCGTCCGGCCGCTCGGCGAGGTGCTCAGCGGCTACTACGAGACCACGCTCGGCACCGGCGAGCTCATCACCGCGCTGCGCATCCCACCGCAGCCGCCCGGCACCGTCGCCGGCTACACCAAGACCACGGCGCGCACCGTCGAGGACTGGCCCGCGGCCGGGGTCGCCGTGTCGGTGAGCGTCGCCGACGGGGTCGTCAGCGACGTCGCCGTCGCCGTCGGCGCGGTGACCGACCGCGCCGAGCGTCGTCCGGAGGCGGAGCGGATGCTGGTCGGCACCCTGCCGACCGCCGCGCAGATCGCCGAGTGCGCCGAGGCCGCGGCCGACGGGCTGGACTACGCGTCCGACCAGTTCGGCAGCGCCGACTACAAGCAGACCATCGTCCGCGTGAGCACACGGCGGCTGCTGGAAGGGGCTCTGAGCCAGGCATGAAGACCCACGTGGGGCAGTCCACGACCCGCATCGAGGGCCGCGCCAAGACCACCGGACGGGTCTCCTACGTCCACAACCTGAGCGTGCCCGGGATGCTCGAGGCCCGCGTCGTGCGCAGCCTGCACGCCCACGCCACGATCACCGGCATCGACGTCGAGGCGGCGCGTGCCGTGCCCGGCGTGCACGCGGTCATCACCGGTGAGGACGTCCGCAGGGTCCTGCCGCACCCGTACTTCGGGCCGGCCTTCCACGACCAGCCCGTGCTGGCCCTGGACAAGGTGCGGTTCAGCGGTGAGCCGGTGGCCGTCGTCCTGGCCCGGGACGCCCGGACGGCGGAGGAGGCGGCGGCCCTGGTCGACGTCGGCTACGAGGAGCTGCCGGCCGTCTTCGACGCCGTCGAGGCGTGCCGGCCCGACGCCCCGGTGGTGCACAGCGAACTACGGCCGGGCAGCACCTTCGCCGACCTCAAGCACCTGTCCGGCAAGCGGGACACCAACGTGGCGCTGGAGTACCGGCTGCGCCGCGGCGACGTCGACGCCGCCTTCGACAGCCTGCCGCACGTCTTCTCGCACACCTTCACGACGCCGGCCATCGCGCACGCCCCGCTGGAGCCGGTGGTGGCGGTGGGCCGGGTGGCCGACGACGGCGGTCTGATCATCGACTCCGCCACGCAGAACCCGTCGATCGTCCGGCTCGAGGTGGCCCGGCTGTTCGAGCTGCCCGAGTCGATGGTCCAGATCCGGACGGCGTTCCTCGGGGGCGGCTTCGGGGCCAAGCTCTACCCCAAGCTGGAACCCCTGGTCGCGGCCTGCGCCGTGATCAGCGGCCGACCGGTGCGGCTGGCCCTGTCGATGGACGAGACCTTCCTGACCCTCACCCGCCACGCGAGCACGATCACCGTGACCAGCGGCGTGGACGCCGACGGGGTCATCCGGGCCCGCAAGGTCGAGGCCTGGTGGAACGGTGGTGCATACGCCGACATCGGACCCCGGGTGACGCAGAAGTCGGGGTTGACCGCTGCCGGACCGTACGACATCGAGAACGTCTGGATCGACTCGCGGGCCGTCTACACCAACCTGCCACCGGCCGGCGCGATGCGCGGCTTCGGCGTCCCGCAGGTGGCCTGGGCCTACGAGCGGCACACCGATCTCATCGCGCACGCGCTCGGCATCGACCCGGTCGAGATCCGTCGGCGCAACCTGCTGCGCCGCGGCGCCGTGCACCACACCGGCACGGTGCTCGAGGACACCGCCAACGAGGAGGTCCTCGAGGAACTGGTGCGGGCGATGGAGTGGGAGCGGCCGCTGGATCCCGGCACCGGCCCGGTCCGGCGGGGCCGAGGGGTCGCCATCGCGCTCAAGGCCGTGGTCACCCCCTCCACGTCCGGAGCCGTGGTGCGGCTCAACGCCGACGGCAGCGCCTCGGTCATGTGCCCGACCGTGGACGTCGGTCAGGGCTCGGCGACGGTCATGGCGCAGCTGGTGGCCGAGACCCTCGGTCTGCCCGACGGCCGCGTGCGGATCAGCCAGCCCGACACCGACACCACCCCGTACGACACCGGCACGCTCGGCTCGCGGTCGACCTACCACGTGGGCAACGCCGTGGTCTCCGCCGCGCGGACCGTCCGACAGCGGCTGCTGGAGGCGGCGGCCGAGATGTTCTCGGTGTCCGTCGACGACCTCGACATCCACGAGGGCGAGGTCCTGGTGCGAGGCGGCGGACCGAAGGCGTCCTTCCGCGACGTGATGGTGTCGCGGATCGGGGTCCAGGCCGGCCACATCACCGAGGCCAGCGAGTTCACGCCGCACTACGTGCCGCCGGACCTCGAGACGGGGCAGAGCGAGCGGGCGACGGCGTTCTGGATGAGCGGCGCGGCAGGCGCCGACGTCGAGGTCGACACCGAGACCGGTCAGGTCACGGTGCGCCGGCTCGTCATCGTCGGCGACGCGGGGCGGGCACTGAACCCGGAGCTCGTCCGCACCCAGCTCACCGGCGCTGCGGTCATGCAGTTCGGCATGACCATGTCCGAGGAGCTCCGGTACGAGGAGGGGCAGCCGACCTCGCCGGGCCTCGGGTTCTACAAGGTGCCGGGCATCCTCGACGTCCCGCCCATCGAGGCGGTCATCGTCGAGGTACCGCAGCGGGACGGGCCCTACGGGGCCAAGGGCGTGGGGGAGACCGGCACGTTCGCGGTGTCCCCGGCCATCGCCAACGCCGTCTTCGCGGCGACCGGTGCCGACGTCACCGCGCTGCCGCTCACGGCCGAGCGGGTTCTCGACGCGATCCACGCCACTGGAGGTTCCGCATGACCAGCGCCGAGCAGTCGCTGTCCCTGACCGTCAACGGCACCGGCCAGGCGTTCCGGGTGGACCCCGGCGAGACGCTGCTCGAGGTCCTCCGCGAACGGCTGGCCCTGCACGGCGCCCGGGAGAGCTGCGGCCAGGGCGTCTGCGGCACCTGCACCGTGCTGGTCGACGGGCGCGCGGTCGCCTCCTGCGTGCGCCTGGCGGTTCTGAGCGACGGCGCCACCGTGGAGACGGTGGAGGGCCTCGAGGACGGCGCCCTGCACCCGCTGCAGGAGGCCTTCGTCGAGCACTTCGCCTTCCAGTGTGGCTTCTGCACCCCCGGGATGATCATGACGGCGAAGGAGCTCCTGGACCGCAACCCCGAGCCGACCCGCGAGGAGATCCGGGAGCACCTGGCCGGCAACATCTGCCGCTGCGGCGCCTACGGGGAGATCGTGGACGCGGTCGAGGCGGCGGCGCGTCGGCTCGCGGGGCGGTAGACCCGGACGGCGGCTGGGCACCCGCCACCGCGGCGGCGTGCCCGCGTGGACGGCGTCCCGGACGGGCGCCGCTCGTCGAGAGCCACCGACGACGGCCGCATCGTGGGACCCTCCGTGTCCGGAGGGAGCTCCCCGCCCTCCGCGGCCGAGGTGATCGCCGATGTCCGGATCCCGGAGCGCGCCGGGACGGCTGCGCAGAGCACCGTCCGGCCTGGCGGCGTGCCTGCTGGCCGGGTGCGCCGCCGCCGGCGGCAGCGGGGTCGCCGCCGGTCCCTCCCCGGACGCGGCGCGCGACTGGCACGAGGCCACGTACAGCGTGACCTGCGACGGGATCGTCCCGGGTGGCTTCCGGGCGGACCTCGACGGCGGGGCCGCCCGCGTGCCCGCCGACGCCGGCCGGAGCCCGTACTACGAGTACTACGACGTCTGGTTCGAGGCCATGGCCAGCGGTGACGTCGACGGGGACGGCGAGCCGGACACCGTCGTGCTGCTGCAGTGCTCCCCGCAGCCGTCCAACGGGATCGTCGAGGAGGTCCACGTCTTCGCCGCCGACGGGCGCCGGCTCGGGCTCCTGCCCAGCCCGCGCACGCTGCGGGAGTCGACGATCCTGGCGCCGCTCCACGACCCGACCGCGCTCTCGGTCCGCAACGGCGACATCGTCGCCGGGATGCGGGCCTACGCGCCGGAGGACAACCGGGCCGACGGCCCGTCGATCCCCATCACGGTGCGCTGGCACTGGACCGGCCGGGAGTTCGTGCGGGTCCCGTAGCCGGGCCGCACAGCCACGCCTCGATCTCGTCGAGCTGCGCGTGCGTGAGCCCGACGGCCAGCTCCGGGGCGACCACGAGCACGTTCGGGTGGTCGGCGAGCCACTGCGCGGTGTCGGCGGCCTGGTGGGCCAGGTCGTCGTCGATCCAGACGATGCGACGGTCCGGTTCGGCCTCGGCGACCGCACGGGCGCGGTCGAGCTTCCACCAACCCGACCGGCCACCCAGCGGCCCGAGGGAGCCGGTCGGCGCGGCACCCTCCCGGGCGTGCACCCTCAGCCCGCGCGGCAGCCCCATCGGCCCGGCCAGCAGCCGGTCGGCGTTCGCGGCCCACGTGGTCAGCCACTGGATCTCCACGCGGCCGGACTCGTGCAGCTCCCGCAGCCGAGCGGTGGCCGCCGGGTCCCAGGACAGCACGAACCCCTCGAACGTCCCGCGCTCCCAGCCCTCCGGCAGGTCCACGCAGGCGGCGTTGAGCACGCCGTCGACGTCGAGCAGCAGGATCGGCACGTCCCCACGTACTGCCATGGCGACCCCCGTACCCGGCAGCGGCGGCGCGGACCCGACCCGGCCCGGACGGACGGACGCCCGAGGCAGCCCCCGGGGCGTCGAGCCACCACGATGCCCGCATGGGACACAGCGGAGGCCGGCTGCTCCTCGGTGGGGACGTCGTCACGCCCGACGGCGTCCTCGCCGGCGGCTGGGTGCACGTGGCCGGGTCGCGGCTGGCCGCCGTCGGCACCGGCGCCGCCCCGGCCGCCGACCACGTCGTCGACTGCACCGGCCGCACCCTGGTCCCGGGCTTCGTCGACGTCCACCAGCACGGCGGGGGCGGCGCCTCCTACGACGGCGGCCCGTCCGCCGCGCGCCGCGCCCTCGCCACGCACCGCGCGGCCGGGACGACGACGGTGGTGGCCTCGCTGGTGTCGCTGCGGCCGGCCGCGCTGGAGCGGGCGCTGGCCGACCTGACCGGCCTGGTCCGGGACGGCGAGCTGGCCGGCGTGCACCTCGAGGGGCCGTGGCTGGCCCCCACGCGGCGCGGCGCGCACGACCCGGCCGCGCTCCGTGCCCCGACGCCGGAGGAGCTGGACCGGGTGCTCGCACCCGGGACCGTGCGCACGGTGACGCTCGCGCCGGAGCTCCCCGGCGCGCTGGAGGCGATCGCCGCGCTCGTCGGTGCCGGGGTGGTCCCCGCCGTCGGGCACACCGAGGCCCCGTACGACGTCGTCCGCGCCGCGGTGGGCTCCGGCGCCCGCACGGCCACGCACCTGCTCAACGCGATGCCCGCACCGGCCGGCCGCGAGCCCGGGCCGGTGCTGGCGTTGCTCGACGACCCGCGGGTGACCGTGGAGCTCATCGCCGACGGCGTGCACCTGCACCCCGCGTGGGAGCGGCACGTGCTCACCACGGCCGGCGCCGGCCGCGTGGCGCTGGTCACCGACGCGATGGCCGCGGCCGGCATGCGCGACGGGAGCTACGACCTCGGCGGACTCGCGGTGGGCGTCGCCGGGAGGGTGGCCCGGCTGGCCGACGGCGGCGCGCTCGCCGGGGGGACGGCGACGTCCGCGCAGCTGTTCCGCCGCGCCGTGACCGAGCTCGGGCTGTCGGTGGAGGACGCCGCGCGGGTCACCGCGACGACCCCCGCGGCGGCGCTGGGCCTGACCGACGTCGGCGCGATCACGGCCGGGCGGCGGGCCGACGTCGTCCTGCTCGACCGGGACCGGACCGTGCGCGGGGTGCTGCGCGCGGGGGAGTGGGTCGTCCCGCCCTCCTGAGCCGTCGCTGTCCGTGACCCGGCCGCGCGGATCCGGGGGTGCGCCCACCCACTCGGGCGACCTCGGCGTCCCGGGTGTGTGGCAGGCCCCGCCGCCGGGCCGTTCCCGTGCTTCGCTGACGGCCCGCCGGCCGCCCGGTGGAGCACGAACCAGGGGGGAGCCAGTGTCCGACCACCTCGAGGCACATCCGGGCCCGAGCCGCGTCGGGGTCCCGAACCCCTGCCGCCGGCACGCCCGCGGCCACGCCCCGCACCCGGCGCACGTCCAGCTCGCGCACGGCGGCCTCGGCGGGCACTGGCAGCCGGTGGTCGTCATGGGCGCCGTGGACGACGTCGTCACCATCGCGGCCGGCGGGGAGCTGCAGCGCCACCGCAACCACGACACCGGCCGGCTGGCGGCGCTGGTCGAGGCCGACGGCGCCGAGGCGTTCCTCGACACCCGGCTCGGCCTGCTGTTCCTGCGCTCCTGGCCGCGGCACGCCGGGTCGGTCTTCTCGCTGCAGCCGGCCGACCAGCCGCCGGTGCCCTGCCGCGATCAGCAGTGACACCGGCGGCGGAGGGTCAGGCGATGCGGCGAGCGGTGTTGTAGCTCGGCATGTAGTCCATGTTCACGACCTTCACCGGCTGGCCGGCGGTCGAGGCGTGCACCATCTGCCCGTTGCCGATGTACATCCCGACGTGCGAGACGGGGCTGTAGAAGAAGACCAGGTCACCCGGCTGCAGGGCGTCGCGGGAGACCGGCACACCGGCTCCGGCCTGCGCCCGCGAGGTGCGCGGCAGCTCCACGCCGGCGGCGCGGTAGGCGAACGTCGTCAGCCCCGAGCAGTCGAAGGCGTCCGGACCGGTGGCGCCGTACCGGTAGGCGTCGCCCACCTGGGCCAGCGCGGTGTCGACCGCGGCCTGGGCGACGGGGTTCGCGGCAGCCACCGGCGCGGTGGTCGGGGCGGGCGCGGCCGAGGCGGTCGCGGGAGTGAGGGCGATCCCGGCGCCGGCGATCGCGGCGACCGCGATCCCACGGAACGTGCGACGGGCAGAGGACGTGCGGGCAGTCGTCATCGACGACGGTTCTCCTGTTCCTTCCGTCCGCCTACCGGGTTAGCTGACGGGTTCGGGCGGGGAGGTCGCCCGGCACGGCGCACGGCCGTGCTTCACCCCAGTGCTGCGGTGGGTCCCCGGTCCGGGCGCGGCCAGTGGCCACGCCCCGGTTCGGCGGGGTCCGACGGGTGTCACCAGGTGCGGCGACGAGGGGCCCGTCAGGACCGCGGAGGACGCTAGGCGACTCCCGCGCCGCCCGCTGCCGCGCCGGCGGACGTCGCGACACGCGCGCGACACGCCGTCATGACCACCACGGACACCAGGGACGAAGGTCCCGCCTCCTCCGAGAGTGCGCTGGTCAGCGCGGTGACGGACAGATCGCTCACTCGCGGAGTGTTATGACTCTGAGTTGCTCCGCGAACACTAGGAGCTGCGGGAACCTCGGGGGTTGGCCGGGCCGTTGGGCGGGCACGACAAGACACAACCAACCCAGGGAGGGAGACCCACATGGCCGGAATGATCCGGAAGCTGGTGGCGTCGGGGCTCGCGGCGAAGGTCATCCAGGAGGCCAGCAAGCCGCAGAACCAGGCCAAGATCAAGGAGTTCATCGCCAAGATGGGCGACCAGAACAAGAAGCGTGGCGGCGGCAAGGGCTACGGCCGGGGTCCCGTGCACTGACCTCCCGCCTCCCAGCGGCCCCTCCCGGACCCCCGGGCAGGGGCCGCTGCGGCATGGTCCGACCGTGCCGCGCACCGCCGTCCCGGCCGGCCACCTCCCGCGGGCCGATCGTCGACGACCGGTCGCGCCACCGCCGTCCTGGTCACCACCTCCCACGGCCCCGCGTGAGGGCCGCCGGTCCCGGGTACCCCTCCGGCCCCAGGACGAGGAGGTCCACCGATGACCGAGGGCAACATGACCGGCCGCCCCTACGGGGGCGCGAACGAGGCCACCGGCGGCAACCCCGGCGAGCGCGAGGAACACGACCTGGTCGGCCCGCCGTCGGAGCAGGAGGAGCCGCGGGCCGCGAAGGGCGGCACGATGGGCACCGCCGACCCGAGCGTCCCCGGCAGCGACGGGCAGCCGCGTCCGGCCGAGCCGCCGCCCGGCGCCACCGGGAGCTGACCTACGGCCGGCCGGCGTGGGGGACGTCGACCTCGGTCGCCAGCAGCACCGCCTCGCGCACCGGCGCGCGGTTGTGCTCGTAGAAGTCCGGCGCGCAGCACATCAGCAGCGTTCGGCCGTCGTCGCCGCCGAGCATGCACGCGTACACCCCGAGCCCGGACGGCACGGCGACCTCGTCGACGATCTCCCCACCCTCGGCCACGCGCGCCACCCGGCCGCCCACCGCGTCCGCCGCCCAGATCCGCCCCTCGGCGTCCAGCGCGCACCCGTCGGGGGCGACCACCAGCTGGCCGAGCACCTCGTCGACCGTCGTCCCGGTGACCTCCGGGCCGAGGGAGGCCCACACGCGCCGGTTGGTCAGCGACCCGTCGGCGCCCAGGTCGAACGCGGTGTACCGGTTGCCCAGCGTCTCCCCGACGACCAGCGTGCCGCCGTCCGGGGTGATGACCGCGCCGTTCGGGAACTGCAGCCCCCCGGCCGCGACGGACACCGTGCCGTCCGGGTCGACCCGCTTGAGCGACGCCGGCGCCGCGGCGCCGCCGCCCATCAGGTCGAAGCCGAAGTCGCCGACGAACACGTGGCCCCGCGCGTCCACGACCATGTCGTTGAGGTGCCCGCCGCAGTGCTCGGCCAGGTCGGCGTGGGTGCTCAGTGCCCCGTCGGCGTACCGGAGCACGCGCCGGTCCTTCATCGACACGACCACCAGCGAGCCGTCGGGCAGCCAGCCCAGCCCCGACGGCTGCTGCTCCACCTCGACGACGACCGTCTCCGTGCCGTCCGGCGCCACCCGGCTGACCGAGTGCCGGTAGAAGTCCGACACCCACCAGGTGCCCTCGTGCCAGCGCGGGCCCTCGAAGAACCCGCCGCCCTCCAGAACCGTCCGCAGCTGCCGCTCCGCCATGGTCGGGCACCCTAGGGGGACCGGACCCCAGCGAGGGGCAGAGCGCGCCCGGACCCGTCGTCGAGGCCACCGGACGGCGGCGCAGCGCCGTCGCCCGCACGCCGCCGAACGCCGCGCCGGGGTCCGTGCCCTGGTGCGCGGTCTCGCGACCTCGCCCACCGCGGCGCCGAACTCGTCCGCGCCCACCTTCAGGACCCCGACAGCCTGCGGACGGCGTTCCGCCTCGCACCGGGTGTCCCCATGACCACCCCGGCCCGGTCCGGGTAGCCCGGAGGCGGAGGTAGCCCAGGGGACCGCGCGGGCCGACGCGGCCGCCGACGCCCGCGTCGAGCACCTGGTGTCCACCTCGGTCGTCAGCGCGGTCCACCGGCATCCCGCACTCCGGGAGCAAGCGCCGCGTCGAGCAGCACATCACGTCCCTCGGCCTGCGCGTGACGATCGTGCGGCCGGTCTCATGGAGAACCTGCCGTGGATGGTGTCGACGGAGAACGGTGGGGTCGTCGTCCCGATGCCACTGCCGGCCGGGGTGCCGCTGCAGACGATCGCCGTCGCCGGCATCGGCGCGGTCACCGCCGCCGTCCTGCTGGACCCCGCGCGCGTGCCCGGCGGCAGCATCGAGATCGGCGGCGACGAGCGGCTTGGCGCCTATCGGGCCGACTCCGCCGCCACCCGCGCGGGCGCCCCGGCGTGCGCGATGTCCCCACCGGGTTCGCCGGTGGCGGCTGGAGTGGCCGAGAGAGGGAAGGAGCGGGACGTCGATCCCGACGCCCGAGCCCGAGCGGCGGTGGAGCCGGTTCTGCGACGATGCGGGCGTGCGCTCTGCGCAACAGGGACTTGTCGAGTGGGCCGCCGCGCCTAGGTGTACTGCCCACACACGTTGGTGACGGCGCGTTGCAGGTGACGTGAGGGAGGACCTCCGAGTGAGGTGGGGCTTGTCGAAGGCTTCACCGGCTCGGAGGTCCTCATGTCCCACGCTAATGCCGTCCT